>NZ_VOZH01000016.1:0-83558 GCF_013419875.1 Acinetobacter sp. YH12049
CAGGTGATAGTTGGTATTCATCGACTGGAAATCTAAAAACCATAAGAAAATATGGTATTCGATTTATGTTTGGTATCGACTGTAACCGTAAGGTTTCCCCAGAAAAAGGACAATGGTTTCAACTGCGTTTATTGCCAGATTTCCATCAGGGTCAAGTGGTTTGGCTCAAAGATTTTGGCTTTGTACAATTATTTAAGACTCAGTTAAAAGAACAGCAGAGGTTTTATATTGTACATCAAGATGAAGATGATTTATTGTCCTTTGAGGGTTTTCATGAATTACATTCAAGTCATTGGAAAATAGAGCAATATCACCGGGTTATTAAACAGGTTTGTCATATTGAAAAGTTTCAGGTAAGACGATCTAAACTGATTTTGAATCATATTTTTTCAGCCTTGATGGCCTACGTTGAGATACAAAAGAACCAGTTTGAGCGGATCTTTGAAAATGTATATCGTTGGCAGAAGAAATTATTTAGACCAATTATCAAAAGCTTCATTGATGACTTTATTCTCGATAAAAATCATCTGCTACCACAGAGAATCTTTAAATAATAGTGCGTAAGTCCTATATATAATGTATGTGACTAATGAATTATTTTTTAGATTTATAGTAAAATGACGGGTTTTACACCGTTAGTCCTATATGGGGTCTTGTGATGAATAGTGAACAGCTCACTGAAATTTTAAAAGCTGCTTTTCCAGAAGCTGAGGTTGCAGTTAGTGGGCAAGGCGGCAAATTTGATCTACGCATTGTCGATGATCAATTTGAAGGCAAACGTCCTGTTGCTCGTCAACAATCTGTTTATGCACCTTTGAACTCCTACATTGCCAGCGGTGAAGTACATGCAGTAACAATTCGTGCAATGACCAAAGAAGAATGGCGCAAAGCAAGCTTATTCGGAGCTTAATAATTAATGGATAAATTTCTGATTCAGGGCGGTACTAAGCTCGAAGGTGAAGTTCGTATTTCTGGTGCGAAAAATGCTGCATTGCCATTACTCGCTGCAACTATCCTTGCGGATACACCTATTACATTAACTAATGTACCAAATCTAAAAGATGTGAACACCTTAGTGAAATTGATCGCAGGTTTAGGTGTTCAAATCAGTTATGAAGGTGATACGGTTAAGGCTGATACTTCTAGCTTAGATAATCAATTTGCACCATATGAACTCGTGAAAACCATGCGTGCATCTATTTTGGTGCTTGGCCCGTTATTGGCGCGCTATGGTAGTGCAAAAGTGTCTTTGCCGGGTGGATGTGCAATTGGTTCACGCCCTGTAGATCAACATTTAAAAGCTTTAGAAGCACTTGGTGCTGAGATCGAAGTTGAAGCAGGTTATGTGCATGCCAAAGTGGATGGTCGTCTAAAAGGTGGCGAAGTTGTCTTTGATATGGTCACAGTTGGTGGTACTGAAAATATTCTAACTGCTGCGGTTCTTGCAGACGGTGTAACGACCATTCGTAACGCGGCTCGTGAACCTGAAATTACCGATCTTGCTAATATGTTGATCAAGATGGGTGCAAAAATCGAAGGTTTGGACACAGATACTTTGGTTGTTACAGGTGTTGAAAGCCTACATGGCTGTGAATATGCCGTTGTTGCTGATCGTATTGAGACAGGTTCTTATCTCGCTGCAGCAGCGATCACTGGCGGTAAAATCAAAACCACACATACTGATCCAAACTTGTTGGAGTCTGTGCTAGATAAATTTGAAGAAATGGGCGCGGAAGTTACGCGCGGTGAAGATTGGATTGAACTGGATATGATGGGTAAACGCCCGAAAGCAGTTAGTTTCCAGACTTTACCACATCCAGAATTTCCAACCGATATGCAAGCACAGCTGATGGCTGTGAATGCAATTGGTCGTGGTTTTGCCACAATTTCTGAAACGATTTTCGAAAACCGTTTCATGCATGTACCTGAATTAGCACGTATGGGTGCCAATATTCAGGTTGAAGGTAATGATGCTGTTGTTACAGGTGTAGAGAAATTATCTGCTGCACCCGTGATGGCAACTGATTTACGAGCTTCTTTCTCATTGGTTTTAGCAGCACTTGCCGCTGATGGGGAAACGTTGATTGACCGTATCTATCATATTGACCGTGGTTATGAAGATGTTGAAGCGAAGTTACAAGGTTTAGGTGCCCAAATTAAGCGAGTAAGTTAATGAGCGATATGAGAAACGATGATCCCAATTTTGACGTAATGGGCAATTTTGATCATGGTTTAACTTTAGCATTAAGTAAGGGACGTATCTTAAAAGAAACTTTGCCATTGTTGGAAACAGCTGGCATTAACTTATTGGAAGATCCGGATAAATCTCGTAAGTTAATTTTTCCAACGACCCATAAGCACGTACGTATTTTAATTTTACGTGCTTCTGATGTACCAACTTATGTTGAAAATGGTGCTGCAGATATTGGGGTGGCAGGTAAAGATGTGCTGATGGAGCATGGTGCACAAAATGTGTATGAACCATTGGACTTAAAAATTGCCAACTGTAAGTTAATGACGGCTGGTAAAGTCGGCATGGTTCGTCCGAAAGGTCGTTTAAAGATTGCAACCAAGTACGTCAATTTGACCCGTCAATATTATGCAAGCTTAGGCGAGCAAGTTGATGTGATCAAACTGTATGGTTCTATGGAACTTGCACCATTGGTTGGTTTAGGTGATTACATCGTCGATGTTGTGGATACAGGGAACACTTTACGTGCCAATGGTTTAGAGCCTTTGGAAGAAATCTGTAAAGTGTCTTCACGTTTAATCGTGAACAAAGCAAGTTTTAAACGTAAACAAACTTTGTTGAATCCAATTCTTGCACAGCTAGAAAAAGCCGTGGAAGAACGCGAGCAAGCAAAAAAAGCATAAGTTGTTAAGTTTCTAGCTATGCTGATCAAACCGCTCAAATTTGGGCGGTTTTTTTATGAAAACTGAAAAATAATGTTAAAACTGTATTTTCATCAATTTTAACGAAAGTTATTTTCAATAAAACTCCACATGAACACATGCGATAGATGTCCACAAGCTGCTGTAAAACAGGTAAACTAATCTTTTCCAATAGATTACCTTGTGGGTAAATTGATGCGACGTTTATCGACTCAAGATCAAAACTTCAAGCAAGCTTTTGCTGACTTGTTGGCTTTTGAAACTGTGAATGATCCAGAACTTTTAAAAACCGTTGACCAAATCATTGCTGATGTTCGTCAGCATGGTGATGCTCATGTTCTTAAATTGACACAGCAGTTCGATCGACATCCAGCGCATCAATTCTCAGAATTAGAGCTGACACAAGAACAGTTGAAAGCAGCATTTGAGGGGTTAAGTTCAGAAGTGCGTGAGGCCTTAGAACTTGCTGCGAACCGTGTTCGTGAATTTCACCAAGCGCAAAAGCAAGACGGCTGGACCTATGTCGATGCTTTAGGAAATACGCTTGGTCAAAAAGTCACACCACTGGACCGTGTGGGTATCTATGTGCCGGGCGGTTTAGCTTCTTATCCGTCATCTGTATTGATGAATGCTGTGCCTGCGCATGTTGCTGGCGTGCCTGAAATTATTATGGTGGTGCCTGCGCCGAACGGTGATTTGAATCCATTGGTTTTGGCGGCAGCTTATTTAGCCGGCGTACACCGTGTATTTACCATTGGCGGCGCGCAAGCGGTTGCAGCATTGGCTTACGGCACAGAAACCATCCCATCTGTGGATAAAATCACTGGCCCGGGCAACCGTTTTGTTGCGGCAGCAAAACGTGCAGTATTTGGTCAAGTTGGCATTGATATGATTGCAGGGCCATCCGAAATTTTGGTCTATGCAGAAGGTCAAAATAACGCTGAATGGCTGGCGATGGATTTGTTGTCTCAAGCGGAACATGACACTGTGGCTCAAGCGGTGTTCATTACGCCAGATGCGGATCTTTTAGATCAAGTAGAGCAATGGATTGAAAAGCATTTAGAAGCTTTGCCTAAAGCAGATATCGCGCGCACTTCAATTGAAAACCGTGGTGCATTAGTTTTAGTCAAAGACCGTGCTGAAGGCGCTGAATTGATTAACCAGGTTGCGCCTGAACATTTGATGCTGTGCTTAGATCAAGCGCAGGAAATGGCTGAAGATATCCGCCATGCCGGTGCAATTTTTATGGGTCGATATACGCCTGAAGCGATTGGTGATTACTGTGCAGGTCCAAACCACGTGTTGCCTACTTCGGGCACAGCGCGTTTCTCATCACCGCTTGGTGTATATGATTTCCAAAAGCGCTCAAGTTTAATCATGTGTTCTGAAGCTGGCGTGAAAACTTTAGCGAAAACGGCTGATACATTAGCGCAGCAGGAAAATTTAGATGCACATGCGCGTTCAGCACGCTATCGTTATCAGTAATTAAATATAGACTAGGTGAAAAACTTAGTTTTCCAAAACTATAAACCTCTCCCTAACCCTCTCCTGAAAGGAGAGGGGAAATCTCATAAAATGAGTATTCCTCTCCCTGAACTAGCTTTAAGGATTCCTTTAAAGCGAAGTGCAAGAGAGGTTAGGAGAGGGTGAAAAAGAGCAAAATAAAATGCCAAATATTACCTCTGAACAAATGCGTTTTTGGAGTCCTGATGTACGTGAATTAGAGCCGTACACACCGGGTGAACAGCCTAAAATCCAAAATATTTTAAAACTCAATACCAATGAAAACCCGTATCCGCCATCGCCAAAAGTGGTGGAAGCAGTTCAAAAAGTGTTGGCAAATTCTGCTGACGTTTTACGTTTATATCCAGATCCAGATGCGTCTGAGTTAAAGCAAGCGATTGCAAAACAGCAGCATGTACCTGTTGAGCAGGTCTTTGTCGGCAATGGCTCGGACGAAGTTCTGGCGCACATTTTTAAAGCCTTTTTTGTGCAAGAGCTGCCGGTTTTGTATCCAGATATTACCTACAGTTTTTATCCGGTATATAGCCAATTTTTTGGTATAGCTGCCAATACTAAAATTATGCCGCTGAACGATGATTTTGAAATTGTTATTGATGACTATAAACAGCCGAATGGCGGTATCATCATTACCAATCCGAATGCGCCTACCAGTATTGCTTTAGGTTTGTCTGCAATTGAGGAAGTGTTGCAAGCCAATCCGAATTCAGTGGTTGTGATTGATGAAGCGTATGTCGATTTCGGTGCAGAATCTGCTGTGGCTTTGGTTGCGAAATATGAAAACCTTGTGGTTTGTCAAACGACGTCTAAGTCGCGTTCACTTGCTGGTTTGCGTGTGGGTTTCGCGATTGCGCAGCCGCATTTAATCGCAGCGCTTGAGGCAGTAAAAAACAGCTTTAACTCCTATCCGATGGACCGTTTTGCGATTGCAGCAGCCGTGGCGTCATTTGAGGATCAAGCGTATTTTGAAGCGCAAAATGCCAAGGTGATTGTGAGCCGTGAAAAACTTGTAGAGCAGCTTTCTGAGCTGGGCTTTAAAGTATTGCCATCTGCGGCAAACTTTATTTTTGCCTCACTGCCATCTAAAGATGCAGGTGAGTTGGCTGCTGAATTACGCGAACGCGGGATTATTGTGCGTTACTTCAATAAGCCGCGGATTAATCAGTTCCTGCGGATCACCATTGGCACCGATGAACAAAATCAGCGCCTTGTGGATACGCTTAAAAACGATATTTTGGCTTGATTGCTGCAAGCTACTATAAATTTAAATCTACCCTAATCTTCCTTTCGAAAAGGTGAGAAGCACTGCTTCGCAAGGGGAGGGTTATAAAAAAGCGATTCAATTGAATCGCTTTTTTTGTTTAATCTGGCGTATACCAGGTATTTAACAAATCCAGCATCGCTTCGACTTTATCAAAACATTCTTGATATTCAGCATTGCAATCTGACGCGATGGTGATTCCACCGCCCGCCCACAGCGAAACCTGATCTTGGTATTTTTGAATAGAGCGGATCAAAATATTCCAAGTGCCCGTGCCATCGTGATTAAAATAACCCATCGAGCCGCAATAGGCGCCGCGCGGGGAGCCTTCAAGTTCATCAATAATTTGCATCGCGCGAATTTTAGGCGCGCCGGTAATCGAACCGCCCGGCAGTGCTGACATAAGAACCTCAAAAGGGTGTACATCTGTTTTCAGCACGGCCTCAACTTCACTGACCATGTGATGCACCTGATTAAAGCTTTCAATATCAAAAAGTTTTGGTGTTTTTACAGAGCCTGTTTCAGCATAAACACTCAAATCATTACGCAGTAAATCGACAATCATGACATTCTCAGCCATGTCTTTTTCAGATGATTTTAACCGTTGTTTTGAGTGCGCATCTAAAACTGGATCTTCATAGCGAGGCATCGTGCCCTTGATTGGCTTAGTAATAATCTTGCGTTCAGGTTTAAAATCTATAAAAAGTTCAGGCGAACAACTTAAAATTTCAAAATCATCAATACGTAAGTAGCCTGAATATGGTGCATCAGTCAGTGACCAAAATTCTTGAGCAGTATCTAAGAGTGAACCTTTAGCTTGAGCTGTAAATTCTTGGGTTAAATTAATTTGATAGCAATCGCCCGCTTTAATATATTCCTGAACTTGATCAAAGGCTTTTGTGTAGTCTGATTTGGACCATCTTGCAGTACATTTTTGCGTTAATTTAAATCGATGCTGAGTGATCTCGGTTTGAGTGAACTGAACAATGTAGTCGTAAATTATAGCTGCAGAATGATCTGAACTATAAAAATACCAACCATCATCTTCTAATTTAAAAAAACTGGAAAATTGTCCTAAAAACAAGCGAGGTTGCACTTTGGCATGCAGGGAAATCTGTTGCTGCGATGCATAATCATAGCTAATAAAACCAGCCCAGCCCCCAGAAAACCCGCTGCCTAAGTTTGAACATAAATCTTGGAAAGCGATATCATGCAAGGGCTGAGTATCACATTCCTCATATTGATCTAAATGACTACGGACATAAGTTTTAAGTTCATCATTCTTAAATTGCTGATATTGATTTGCCAAAAAGCAAATAACAGGTTGGTTTTGATCTTCTAAAAAAATCACATGTGACAAGGGTGCAAGCGCTTGCAAAATACTTTGAGCACTAACAGTTTGTTTGAGAATAAATTTTTTAAAAGAAATCGGTTTTTGCATCAACAGAGAAATTAAATATAAAGACTAAAATGGATTTTATACCATTCCTAATTTATTTGGTTTGCAAATACCGTTTATCGGTAAGAATTAGATTGCGACCAACGACAGTTGAACAAATTTCAGCTTGGATATAATTTAATCGAGCGAGCAAACAACTCAAGGAAAGATTTAACAGTTGTCACAAAATAATATTACAGCTGAATAAATCGAGTGGTTGAAAATCAAAAAAAATAAATACTCTTGGGAGAGTACCGTATGAAAAATTTCACTAAATTAGCTCTAGTTTCTTCAATCGCATTTAGTGCGAATGCTATGGCTATGCAAGCAATGGACGATGCTGCACTTAGTTCAACCACTGGTCAAGATGGTATTAACATCGGGATTGGTATTTCAAAAGTTGCAATTGAGAAACTTTACATTCACGATAATGACGGTTTAGCAACTGATGCAAAAAACGTTGTGACAGGTACAAAAGTTACTTTTGATACAACTACAACTCCTCCTAAGCCAACAGGTTTTGCTGCAAATGCAGAAGTTTCTTCAACAAATATTGTTGGTGGTACAGGTGTAGCAGGTGCTCTTTTAATTAAGGGGAACGGGATAGCCGGTGATGCTAATGAAAAGCATGGTCTTGTAATTACTGCGAATTCACAAGCTTTGTTAGCAAGTCATAATTTGGCTGATTTACGTATTGACTCAGATGCTGGTAATTCTGCAAAAGATGGAGCATTTGTTAATATTGCAGCACAAGTTTCGGGCTTAGATATTAAAATTGGTGAAATTGGTGTGACTGCATCAGGTACGGCTGGTACAACAGGTATTCGTCGTGGTGGTGATGATAGCAACTACAATGCAATTCTTTCTGGTTTAACTTTGAAAACAGGTCAGATGGCTGCAAATATTCAACTTGGTGCAGCTCCACAGGGTGCAATGATCAAATTGAATACAACTATGATTGGTGGTTTAGAGATTCAAAATCTAGGTATTCTGGATGCATCAACTAAAAACGCTACACGTGCTGCTGGTGAAATCTTTATTGAAAGCATAAAAGTTGCTGATGCGGGTAAAACAGACTTAACCATTAACCAAGATATTAGTGTTTATGGTGCAGAAGGAGCATCAAAAGGATATATTCAAATGGTGAGCAACTCTGGTCCAATTGATAACTATGTGAAAGGTGTTCATTTAGGCAGTAAAGACGCTGGTTCAATTGGTGATATCGAAGTTCAAGGCTTGCAAACATATTATAGCCCTAGTTTAGGTGTTTATAATCCAGGTTCTGTGATTACGATTTCTAGTAAGTAATTTAGAATAAAATAAGGCGCGTGTTGATCACGCGCTTTTTTTTACAAAAAAGTGCGGAATGACCCAACAAAGCATAAAAAAATGCTGTTTTTTTATAAAAAAAAAGGTATCTTGCATAATACATGGATGTAGAGCATTAGCTCTAAAAAATAATGAAAAAAGGCACATCATTGCCGATAACTAAAAGTTAGAAGATATGTTAGAGATAGCTGTAGGCTCGGCATTGATGTATTACTTTGCCAAAGAGTCCTTCGATTTAAAAGAAAAGCCAGTCGGAACAGTTCACTATACCGAAACATTGGATTCACGAAATGATTCCTTTACTCGGATGCACCGTGAATCTGTAAAAATTAAACCTGCCATAGAAGATCAATTTCGAGGCATCGTTCGGCAAGCCTACGACTACAGTTGTGGTTCAGCAGCCTTAACTACTTTATTAAATGGTTATGTAGGTACACAGCTGACTGAGCAACAGACCATGAATGGTTTGCTGAAATTTGGTGAAACTGAAAAAATTATCGAACGTCGAAGTTTCTCCTTATTAGACATGAAACGTTTTGTCGCTGCTGTCGGGCTAGAAAGTGGGGGCTACAAAGGGGAGTTTTCAGATCTAGTTAAGCAAGGTCAGCCTGCGATTGTTCCCATTTCATATGCTGGTTTTAAACATTTTGTGGTGTTTAAAGCCTATAAAGATGGGCGTGTTTATGTTGCAGATCCAGCACTGGGCAATATCAGTTTCGATGAAGTTCGATTCCAAGAAATATGGGAAAACAACACATTATTCTTAATCAATGTTGCGCCTGAGCAACGTAAAAATTTATTGGCTTTGCAAGATTCAGACTTGCGACATGTTGAAGATGCAACCGTGAACCGTTATGCATTGGTTGATATTCAATATCCGCAGTTTTACATGGAAAAAATTGCAGACAAGGCATCTACGATACGACTTGATAAAAATATGAATGAAGAGTCGGAGTCATATGGTAAATCGAATTACAACTTTCTAAGGCTTTACTATAAGAGTAAATAATTAGATGAATGCGTATAACTAAGCGTCAGGATTAAAAAAATAAAAACGGTGGGAAGGAACATGAATCGTAAATGGATGAACAAAACAATACTAGCCATGAGTATTCAGGTGGTGATGGGGGTTGCCTATGCAGCTGAAGAGCCAAGCCTTGGAGAATATGATCCGGTTGAACAAGAGACAGTCGTAGAAGAGTCTGTATCTCCTGCTGCTGTAACCCAAGCTGATACTGCACAAGAAGCTGCTGCCGAGCCAGAAATTGGACAGTATGAATCTGTTGAAGAGCCAGTACAAGCTGAGGCACCACAAGTAGAAAGTGCTACTGCCACTGAAAAGGCATCGACAGCACTTCAACAGCAAGAGGGTGATGCGAGTCAAGAAGCGAATTTACAGGAAGTATTTAGCTCGAATGATCGTCAGTATTCATTGATTAAAAAAGGTGAAATATCATCTTTTTACGATATCGATTATACCTATTATCGTGATACTCAACTTGATATGGAAATGGCACAAGGCCAACTTTATCAACTCCGTGTACAAGAGAATGCAACACACTCAATGACCAATACATTTACCGTGCAATACGGTGTAATGGACAATTTGACATTCTCGGCGTCTGTGCCTTTAGTGGCAAAAACTGATTTATTAAAAGATACTTCAACTGCTGGATTAGGGGATATTTCTTTAGGTGCACGTTGGGAACCCTTCCCATTGAAGCAAGGTCGTTTACCACTGATTTTATTTGGTAATTTGTCTACGAAAACTGGTGATAGTCCATACGAAGTCAATGCAGTAAATGATCTAGCAACAGGTAAAGGTTACTATTCGGCAGGTATCGGTGCCAGCACACGTAAATATATTGATCCCGTTGTGTTGTTTGCATCTGTCTCAGCCAACTATGGTTTCAAAGAAACTGGTTTAAACCAACGTCGTGGTACGCGTGTCATTGAAGAATTTGAACCGGGAGTTAGTGGCGGTTTTGCATTCGGTTTTGCATACTCGTTTAACTACGATGTTTCCCTTACCATGTCATATCAACAAAGTTTCAACACTGGCGCAGAATTTACGTATAGCAGTGGTGAATCCTATTCACCTGCAGACCAAACCAGTTCAACTCTAGCGATTTCTTTAGGTGTACGTGTATCACCGGATACGATCGTGAACGGTACGGTGGGGCTAGGTTTAACTGAAGATGCACCAGATGTGTCTTTAGGACTGTCTTTCCCGTTAGATATCCTAGGTTTTGGAAAAAAACTTCGTTAAGAGGGCTGTCGTATGCGTAAAATTCGACTCAGCCCACTTGTTAGTGCGATCGTTTTAACGGGCTGTTCTAGTGCTGCTTTTGCACAATTGGGTACCAACCTTTCAGTTGATGTAAGGTCACTTGCATTAGGTAATGCAGTGACTGCTGATCCTCCGGGGATTAGTGCCGTGCATTTTAACCCTGCAGCATTAACCAAAATTGAAGGTTTGCAAACCGATATGCAGGGGATTATTGCAAACTTTGATATTCAACGTGAATTTACCGTCCCTGCGGGTTATAACGTCTTTGGTTATTCTGATGACCCAATGGTCTGTAATGATGGCCCTGAAGTAACGGCAGATATATGTACGGACTTTAAAGATAAGGTTTCTGGTGATGTTGAATATGCATCCCTATATGTACCTGTCTTAAAAAAGATGGTGGATTTTGGTGCTGGACAACCCATTGCCGCGCCAACGATGGGAATTGCCTACAATCCACCAGGTTCTAAAGCAACATTTGCATCAGCCGTTTATGCGCCTTTGATCGCGGGTTTTGGTGCTGAAAATGGCAACCCAGGTAATTTCATGGGGCAACAAGTTGCTCTAGAGCGTATTACATATCTATCGCCAACGGTGGGTTATCAAGTTAGTGATGAGCTATCGATTGGTGGTGGTGTAGGGATGTCCTATCAAGCCATTGGATTGAAATCTGATCTACGATTTCCTAATGAATTGATCGGTATGTTAAGGATGATTGATGAGGTCGTCTGTACACCATTTAAGGAAAATTCGGACATTATTACCGACATCTTGCTATTGGGGATGTGTAATACCGAAGAAGGGATGAATCCATTTGGCAAATTTGGTCAGATGGAATTGGCTTTAGAGCAGTCACTGAGCCCAAGTTACAACTTAGGGGTTTTGTGGGAGCCACGCGAAGATTTTAGTTTTGGTATGGTGTACCAAAGTGCAGCGAAAATGCGCATGAAAGGTCGTTATCGCATTCATAATGCAAAAGCGCCTCAGGAGATGATTAAGGGATTAATGTCATCACCAACAGGTCAAATTTTAGCTGC
Source organism: Acinetobacter sp. YH12049 (assembly GCF_013419875.1). Taxonomy (NCBI): domain Bacteria; kingdom Pseudomonadati; phylum Pseudomonadota; class Gammaproteobacteria; order Moraxellales; family Moraxellaceae; genus Acinetobacter; species Acinetobacter sp. YH12049. The sequence continues at coordinate 11,769 of NZ_VOZH01000016.1, forward strand.
AATTTTAGGTTTCCCAAATGCCGTGCCTAACTCGGAGTCGGGTTTGGTTTCGATGGATTTTGAATATCCACAGCACGTACAGGCCGGGATCAAATATAAGGTTATGCCTGATTTACAAATCAATTTTGATGTGGGGTGGACCGATTATCGTGCTTGGGACAAATTCCGTTTTGAATTCGACCGTCAAATTTCAGCGCTGAAAATTGCAAAATTATTATCTGAAAATGTGACTGATAATTCTTTGGCCTTACCTTTGAAATTTACATCGCCTTGGAACTGGGGTATTGGTATTGAATATTCTGCAACAGATCGTTTGAAATTACGTGCAGGCTATGAACCAAGGAGTACGTCTATTCCTGATGGTAAGCGAAATACCATGGTCCCGATTAATGGTGCGCAGCTCTTTGGTATGGGGATTGGATATCGTTTTGATGCAGATACGGATTTAGATTTATCAATCGGCTTTTTACGCAGTAAAGATAACATTCCAGCGAATACTAGTAGTCTTGCAAACTTAACCGGTGTGAATAATTTACTTTTAAACCCATATGCTGGACTGAATGTAAAAACCGATACGAAAATCACTATCCTAGGATTAAATTACAGAACTCGTTGGTAGGATAAGCAAACAGAATGAAAAGGATTTTATTCATGAAAACGTTACTTGCACTGTCTGTGGTGCAAGTGTCGTATGCCAACGCTGGAGCGTTTCATACCATTATTGGGCCAGATGGGCGCCCAATGGTGGTACAAGTGCAAGAAAAACCAGCAAAGAAACCTAAAGAAAGTCCAACTGCTAAAACGATAGACTCTCAACCTGTACAACAAATTACTCAACCATCTGTAAGCATTAGTCCGTCTCAAACCAAGACACCGATGACACGTCAAACGAGTCCAACAGCACAGACTGTTGAATCACTGAAGTCTCAACGTTTAAGTGTACGTGAGCCGGAAAAACGGGATGAAATTAAAGCTGTCACAGTAGATAAAATTAAAAACGTCTCAGGTGATAAAGTTCCCAAATCTGAAAAGTCAGTACAAGCGTCAGATACTTCAGCAAAAGTCTTACCTTCAACAACATGGACAGAGAAGTTACAGCAATCAGAGCTAACCCAACCTAGTGCTCCGTATCAGGCCAAAGTTCAGGCTGAAAAAGATAAACCTATCGTCGAAAAAAAGATCCTTGCTGAGAAAGTTGTTAGCACTGATAAAGCCGTACAATCTTCAGGTGAAAACTTAGAAAATCATCCTTCAAAACAATCGGCTAAGGCAAAACAAGAGCAAGGCTTTTCGACCATGGCTGGTGAAAAGTATGTCAATAATGAATATCTTGAAGATAAAGAGTTTAACTTAGAAGGCAAAAAGCGCTTTTACACCATGCCCGAAGGCGTTATTGACAGCAAGATGGGGCAAACGCGGATGCAAACCATTGAACGTGAAAAAGGTGTCAGTCGCTCCGTCATTGATAATTTATTTAAACGCAATCAACCCGAAGATACAGGCCCAATCACTTTAGCCACATCGTATTATCGGGTCTCACAAGCTGACACCATTCAAGGTTTAGGTCAGCAATGTTTTTCGAATAAAAAAATGAAGAAAGCCAAAGAGCTCGACTTAGCTCAAGATATTAATTTATGGCCTCGAGCACCGTTGTCGGACGAATTTGACTATGAAGTCGTAAAACTAAAATCACCATTACAAAATATTCGTATACATTCATTTGCATCCAAAGTACAAAGTCCTACATTTTATTGGCCATTTGCGGTATTTTTAGACAGAAATGGCTGTGTCATGGAAGGCGCAGGTGGATTTAAAAATAACCAAGGTGAAGCGGATCATCTTTATCATGAAAAAATAGAAGGCGTGATTCAAGTGCCTAAAGGTAGCCAGTATTTATTCTTAACGCCTTTAGCAACAGCAATAGACGTCGATGGCCGCGTATTAACCAATCAAGGCCAACTTAAATTAACAGCAATCCGTTAAGGACATAAGAAAGAGAATTAGGATGAAAAATAAAATTTTATTACCGTTTGCTTTAACGGCATTGGTTGCAGCGCTCAGTGGCTGTGGCGGTGAAAGTGCAAATGTGAATCCTGAAATTTATGATACCAGTACGACTAATGGTACTTGTAAAAGTAATACCGAAGGCTGTGTCGAGTTTGTTTTAGATTATCCAATTGAAGGTCTGAACTTTAATTGTTCGAGCGACGTTAAAAATACCTATATTACCTTGTTTGATCTAAAAGAGGGTGTTTCGACAGGTGCTTGTAAGATTGGCGATACGGTAACTTTCTTTGTCCAAGGTGAAAAATCACGTCGAATTGATTTGGGTAAAGTGGATTTGAAGCAAATTTCAAATGTAGCCAGTGGCACGACACCCCCACGTTTGACCTTATTGGATTTGGCTGCCGGCATCGCGGGTAAACCTGCTGCAACGATTTCAAATAGCGACGCAACGGTTAAAGTGGCCATGCGTTTAGCCAAAATCATTCAAGCCTTGGCATTGAAAAATAATAGTGCAGTTACAGCTACAGACATCCAAGCGGTTTATATCAACAATGCAGATAAAGTTTTGATTGATCAAATCACGCGGAATGTCGCGACAGCAGATTTCAGTATCAGTTCAGATACGGAATTTAATGACCTGTTTACACCTTGGCTAGACCTGTCCGAAGTCAGCAATGAAAATGCATTTACCTTAGTTTCAAAACTCATGAATATCTCAACGGCTGCGGTATATCAGCCTGAGTTTGCGTTATTTTCAACTGATGGCGTGATTACCAATGCCAGTGGTTCAAATGGACTGGTGGGCTGTGACAAAAATGAATGTTTGCCGACCGATAGTTCAAAAATCAATTTATTTGGTCATTTCATGTTAATGACGGACCGCCAAGGTATGACCTTTGGTAGTGGTTTACAGTGGAAGGGCAAAGTTGATCAACAGTTGAGTACCATTGGTGGTGTGAATGTCTTGCTCTTGACGCAGGTTCGACCAACACGTTTAACAGCAACGCCACAGGACAATTGGATCGATCCGCTTACCAAGCAAATTGATAAACCTGGCATTCTGGGTTTCCGTTTTGATGCAGAAGAAGCCAACTCTGGCCCTTTGATTATTAAACAAGGGACGCTACTTGCCGACAAAATGGTGGTCGGTACAGGTGGAAGTTTATATAAAACGTTAATGGCTAAAAAAGATGATTATGTTCTGACGGCCGATGATAAGAAAAAATTAGGTCTTTGGGAGCAAAACATTAACCAAGTGCAATTTAAAGGCACGATGGATTTATACAAGCTTTATCCGCTGTCGTATTTAGACAAAAAAGTCTTTAAGTCTGTTGAAAATGTTGCTGCTGGACAAAATTATATCTTCCCGTTATATGCAGATTTAACCTTTAAATTTACCGATCCCTCGATCAAAACAGTGAAATTGGGTGTGGTGATTGACCGTAATGGTGATATTCGCACAAATATAAAATCTGGCGTGCCAGATGATGTATTTACTCGTCAAGATAGTCAAATTGTCGATTTGTCTACACACGCGACGGAAGGCTGTAGTGGAAAAGATGTGCTCGATCCACTGTTAATGAAAGATGACAAAGGTGTACAGCAATACCGTATCGGAACGACAACCCGTACCTTTACGCCTGAAGGGAATATTAATCCCAATACCATTTCGATTCGTATGATTTTAGCTGATCCATATTTCCACACGCTTGATGGTGCGTTAATTGGAATGAACTCAAGTGTGAAAACTTCAGCGGACACCTCAATGGTTGTGGGCGGTGCTTTAGTGCAGTTACACAATATGATCAATGCCAATGCAGGCACACGTCCCTCTGGCGTTGCTTTGACAGATTCGGATAATAAAGTGGTGAAATGGGGGAATAGTTTGGCCAGCTTTAGTTATATTTATAGCTTAAAAAATCCAAATGATACTGCAGCTGCTCAAACGGCGAAGTTAAGTGGCGGTGATATTTCCTTAGATTTAGCCCCTTGTTACACCATCAAGGCAAAATAATCGTCAAATATGAGTAAAATAAAAAAGCCCATCAGTGATGGGCTTTTTTAATATTGAGAGCAGCAAATTAACCAGTGTGATCGAGTCGCGTACCAAGGGTTTCGAGATGCATTTCAAACTGACCTGTTTTGCGATCAGCAAAATAATGCCGCAGCGTTCTTTCCACACTTGGAAAGGCTAAATCATCCCAAGGAATATCTTCTTCACTAAACAATCGTGATTCAATGGTTTCATCACCCGCACCAAATTCACCATTGATTAGTTCAGATTTGAACAAGGCATAAATTTGCCCAATACGGGGAATGTTATACATGCAATATAGTTGCTCAATGTTGACTTCTGCTTCGGCTTCTTCGCGAGTTTCACGCGCTGCACCTTGCTCCATTGTCTCATAGAGTTCCATATAGCCAGCGGGTAATGTCCATAGCCCATAACGTGGCTCAATCGCACGACGGCAAAGTAAAACTTGATTGTCCCAAACGGCTAAAGCACCACAAATAACTTTAGGATTCACATAATGAATAAACCCACATGCGGTACAAATACGGCGTATCTGATGATCTCCAAGCGGGATCGCTTCTTTTGTTTTTTGTCCGCAGTTTGAGCAAAAGTTCATATTCATCGTCATGGATTGTGTGAACCGTCAGAATAACTTAAAAATAAAACTTTGGCATCATTTCTAACCAGCTTGGCCGAAATTCAGCTATGATGAAAATAAGATAATTATAAGGATGTAATGTGGATGGATGAGGGTTTATTGACTCAGCGATTGCAGCAAAGTTTACGTTTTTCTAAGCGTATTCAACCCGCGCATGCTGCTGTATTGATTGCGATTACCCAAGAAGATAGTCCACGTATTTTATTGACCCGCCGCTCACTCTATATGAATAATCATGCCGGTGAAGTGTCCTTTCCCGGTGGCAAACGTGATGCCCAAGACACCAGTAATATCGTGGTGGCGTTAAGAGAAGCCCAAGAAGAAACCGCTCTAAATCCATTTGATGTGCAACTTTTGGGTGATTTGCCAATGCAAAAAGCACGGAATGGGATGTTGGTTAAACCGATCGTGGGGTTGATCCCGCCTGATGTAAATTTGATACCTCAACCCACTGAAATTGACCGTATTTTTTTTGCATCATTAAGACAGCTTTTAGAAACACCGCCAACGCCATATGAAGTTCGTTTTGCCCAGCAATCGCTTTATTTTCCCAGTTTAAGAATCGAAAACGAAATCGTATGGGGCTTGACTGCACGGATGTTGATTTCCTTATTTCAATATGGTTTGAATTATCAAAAAGAATGGCCTTTTTTATTAAATTCTCCTTCATTTCATTTGGGCCGTGAGCCATAAATCATTTTTAGAAAGTCAAAATAGGATGTTTGATCATGTTGTACAAATTTCAAGGATATAGCCCGAAAGCCACGCATCAACCTTGGGATGGTTGGGTTGCAGAAAATGCAACGGTCATTGGGCAAGTTGAATTAGGCCGAGAAGTGAGTGTCTGGTTCGGAGCCGTCATTCGAGGGGACAACAGTCGTATCAAACTGGGTGATTTTACCAATGTACAAGAAAATGCGGTGTTGCATACCGATGCAGGCATTGAAATGACCATTGGCGATTATGTCACGATTGGGCATCAAGCCATGCTACACGGATGTACCGTAGGTGATAATAGTCTGATTGGAATCAATGCCGTGGTCCTAAATCATGCCGTGATTGGTAAAAATTGCATCATTGGTGCGAATGCTTTAATTCCAGAAGGGAAGGTGATTCCGGATAATTCTGTTGTGATGGGTTCACCGGGTAAGGTTGTTAAGACTTTAGATGAACAAGCGGAAGCACGTCTAAAAATGAGTGCCATGCACTATGCCGCTCATTTTAAACATTTTACTCAACTCGAAGTCGCTGAACTTTAGAGCGCTATACATGGCAAGCAAAAAAGCCTCGAAGTTTGTCGAGGCTTTTTTATGGATTAAATGCAGAAAGCGCTGTGTCTGAGGTGGAAAATCTCGCGAACTGCGATGGAGTGGAGTATCATATTCAACGTTTTTTAAGATTAACTTTAATTAAGGTTGCGCATGAAATTACTGGCATTGGAAACTGCCAATGAGCAGTGTTCCGTCTCGATTGTAGATGAAACTCAAGAGCTTTATTTTCAACTCGATTTACGGGCAAAAGCGCAGACGCAAACCATTCTCCCAATGATTGAGCAAGGGCTTAATCAAACTGCTATTGAGTTAGCGAATTTAACTGCGATTGCCTTTAGTCGTGGGCCTGGCTCATTTAGTGGTGTTCGTATTAATGCAGCGGTAACACAAGCCTTGGCATGGGCCAATGACGTACCTGTTGTTCCAGTATCGACTTTGCAAGCTTTGGCTCAAGCGGCGCATCGTGTACATGGTTTGACCCAAGTAACGGCAGTCCTTGATGCACGCATGCAAGAAGTGTACATCGCCAGCTATCAACTCGATGCCAATGGCATTATGCAGGCTGTTGATGAAGAACAATTATTAAGCTACGCCGATGCCACACCACAGATCAAATTTACTGTCGTGGGTTCTGGTAGTGAGCTCATTCAATCAGAACAAACACAATACAAAGACTTAAGTGCAACAGCACAAGATATTGCTACTATTGCCCGCGAAGCGGCGCAAAGAAAAGCATGGGTGAGTGCTGAACTTGCATTGCCCGTATATTTACGAGATAACGCCTGGAAGAAAATTTCAGAACAAGGCAAGCCATAATTAGGGTTATATATGGATCTTCTACTGCTGCTCAAAGCGGCAATCATGGGTATTGTTGAAGGTATTACCGAATTTTTACCGATTTCAAGTACAGGGCATTTAATTCTGGCTTCAGAATTAATGAACTTTTGGACCAAAGAAAAAAGTGATGTTTTCGTGATCGCAATTCAAATGGGTGCGATTGCGGCGGTGATTTATGAATACTGGGGCCGCCTGTGGGGCGCAGCAACCGGTATGGTGACTGGTGAAGAAAAAGGTCGCCGTTTAGGTTTTGGCTTAATTCTCGCTTCGATTCCAATCGTATTGATTGGTTTGACGTTTGGTCAGACGGTGAAAGAGCTGCTGTTCAATAACATTGCGATTGCTATGGGGTTGATTATCGGTGGTTTGATCATTATTTGGATCGAAAAAAATCCACCGCAAGTGCGTGCCAAAGAAGTAGAAGATTTAACCATTAAAGATGCGATTTGGATTGGTTTAATTCAAGTTTTGTCTTTAATTCCAGGGACTTCACGTTCAGGTGCGACTATTATTGGTGCCATGTTCTTAGGGGTTTCTCGTAAAGCAGCCACTGAGTTTTCATTCTTTTTGGGTATTCCGGTTATTGTCGGTGCAGGTTTGCTGGATTTATATCAAAGCTATGATGTATTTCAAGGCACTCAAGATTGGACTGTGATCGCCGTTGGTTTAATCGTTTCATTTGTCTCTGCATTGATTTTAATTCGTGCGCTTGTCGCTTATGTGGCAAAACGTGATTTCATGATTTTTGCGTGGTATCGAATTGTTTCAGGTTTATTGATTTTATTGTTCGCATTTACAGGCTGGAAATTATGGTAAGCGAAATCCGCTTATACACAGAACAAGAGTGTCATGAGAAAGCACAGCAGTATTCTGCTGTGCTTTCTTCACGTGGTGTATCTGTAAATATTGAATTGATTGAAAAATTAAACGCGCGTTTTTTACGTTTAAACTCTGAACTCAGTTTGTGTGTCGATGCAGATGGTTTGTGGTTAGCGGCCAATGGCATGAAGATGCAACCCGATTGGAAAGCAGAAGTGGGGCGTTTAAAGCGAGCATCCTTAAAGTCTGAGATGATTGCACGTGCGTGTAATTTGGCTGAAAAACCACAGCTTGTAGATGCAACCGCAGGGCTAGGGCATGATAGTTTATTGATGGCCCATTTGGGTGCGCATGTGACCCTTGTGGAACGTCATCCAATTTTATTTACCCTATTGGAAGACTCACATCAACGTGCGCAGCAAGATGCGTTTTTAAGTTCGGTTGTAGCTCGAATTGAATTGGTCTTTTCAGATTCGGCAGATTATTTGAAACATTTGTCGACGACCAATCAAATCTTTGACGTGGTTTATCTCGATCCGATGTTTCCGCAGCGAGATCAAAACCAGCAAGCCGTCAAAAAGCAAGCTCAGGTCAAAAAACAAATGCAATTACTGCATTTGCTGTTACCTGAAGATGGTGAGATGGATTTAGGTGATAATTTACTGGATTTAGCACAAAAAATTGCTAAACGTGTCGTGGTTAAACGTCCACGATTGGCGGTTTTTTTAGCGAATCAAGAGCCACAACATCAGTGGCAAGGTGATGCTTGTCGCTTTGATGCATATTTCCAACATGATCTTGTGACTTAAAATGATATTTGCTTCAATATTGTTCAAAGATTTGTTATATAGTTAAAAAATAGCATTGCTAAAAACGACATCAGGCATAAAATTATTTGTGCAATTAAGCGAGCCAAGGCCACCATCAGAACTCTATGATTGATTTCAAACCCTCCATCAATTTTTGGCATGATTTTAAAAGCAACCAAACTGCGGGGATGTGGTTATTTTTGGGGTCTCGTCGTTCTTTACAAATCGTTCGACCATCGATTTTACAATTGGTGTTTTGGGGGATTTTAGGTGGTTGTGCCAACAGTTTATTTAGTTGGCTCAGCACGGGACGTATTGGCGAATTTAATGCCCAAGGTCTCATTAGCTATGCATTGTGGCCATTTATTGCTTTAATCGTGGGGATTTTCCTGTCACAACGTGTGAATAATCCACGGTTAATGTTGGTCCCAGCATTGCTCTGGTTGGTGCTTGATACGCACATCATGTTATTTCAATGTTTGATTCAATATATGGGAGATCTCGATTTTCTCCCATACTTCCTATATGACTACATTCCAACGTTATTCATTATTCTATTTGTTTGGCAAAGTTTGGCTGTCGTTTGGGTATTTTCACGTGAGTTGAAATGGCCATGGTGGGAGCGGGCACTGATTATGGGTGCGACGCTATTTACTTTAGTCGTGTGGCAAGTCTCAGTCAAAGATCAGCCGATTTGGAAAGTGGAAGAAGTTCCACCAAGCTTTGCTGAAGATGCCTTCTATGCACAAAGCCGTTTGCTCAATAAATCCTTAGATGCAGTGGAATATGGTGAATTTGCCCAATCCCATTGGTACTTCTTAGGGGTGGCGGGTGCGAGTTATCAAGATGTCTTTAAACTGGAAATTGAACGGATTAAAGAACAGTTTGATACACGTTTTGGCACCTATGGGCGTTCGGTTGAGCTTATCAATAACCCCGCAACGCGTACTGAAATTCCGCTGGCATCTAAAACCAGTATGGAGTTGGCGCTGCGTCGTATTGGTCAACAGATGAACCGAGAAAGTGACGTCTTATTTTTATATATGACCTCACACGGTTTACCTAATGTCTTTGAAATGGAAAATGCACCTTTGGATTTGGCGCAAGTCGATCCTAAATGGTTAAAAGAAGCTTTGGATGCCTCCGGAATTCGTTGGCGTGTGATTGTGATTTCTTCATGTTATTCAGGCAGTTTTATTCCAGCACTGCAAAATGATAATACTTTAATTATTACTGCATCGGCAGCTGATCGACAGTCTTTTGGCTGTTCGAATGAAGCTGAATACACCTATTTTGGTCGTGCGTTCTTTGATCAGGCGATGCGTGAGCAGACCAGTATTCAAGCGGCATTTAATGAAACCAAAGCGACTGTTGCGAAATGGGAAGCAGCGCAAGGTTTCGAACCTTCTGAACCGCAGTGGTCGATGGGGAAAAACATGGCATTAATGTTGCCTCAATTAGAACAACGATTGTTCCCGCCGACAACTACTGCACCGGCTACGACGGTTACGCCTTAAAAGATCAAAAAAGTTTAGGATAAAGATCATGGAATTAGTACAACGAAATACCTGTTTTGCGGGTGAGCAGCGCATTTATCAATTGGATTCTTCAAGTCTAAAGACCACGACAAAGTTTGGTATTTTTCTGCCAGAAGCAGCCTTACAAGGCCAAGCGTGTCCTGCATTGTTTTATTTGGCGGGATTAACCTGTACCGAAGAAACCTTTGCCATTAAAGCGCATGCACAGCGTTTAGCTGCGCAGCTCGGCCTGATTTTAATCAGCCCTGATACTTCTCCACGTGGGGAACAGGTAGCGCAAGGCGATCATTGGGATATTGGGCAGGGTGCGGGCTTTTATATTAATGCAACGGAACAACCGTGGGCCGAGCATTATCAAATGGAACGTTTTCTTACTGAAGAATTGTATTCGCTGGTACAGACTGAATTTCCGGTACAAAAAGCTGCGATTGGCATATTCGGACATAGTATGGGCGGCCATGGTGCATTAACTTTAGCGTTGAAGCATCCTGACCTGTTTAAATCGGTTTCTGCTTTTGCACCGATTTGTGCGCCGAGTCAGTGTCCATGGGGCGAAAAAGCCTTTAGTCAATATCTAGGTTTAGATCGTCAGCAGTGGCTTCCGCACGATGCTACAGCTTTAGTGCAAACTAAAGGGGCTTTGTTTAAAGCCATTTTGATTGACCAAGGCATTGATGATCAATTTTATAGCCAGTTAAATCCGATGTTGTTTAAGCAAGCGTGTGAGCAAGTTGGGCAGCCACTCGAACTGCGTGAACATGCAGGCTATGATCATGGTTATTATTTTATTCAAAGTTTTATGGACGATCATTTGCAATTTCACGCTGTCCAATTGCAAACAGTAGTTCATTAATCTAAAAGCCAGTGGTTAAAAATATTGAGGCATAGCTTGCTTTGATATACGTATAAATAAAGCATGGTGATGAGCATTGCCATGCAAATGAATAAATTCGACATACCAAAAAAAATAATTTAGGGTACTTATGCAAAATTCACAAATGGAAACGCCGCTTCCGCCAGAGCTGCCCGTGATGAATCCACCGAGTCTATTTGGTGAGACAGAACAGGCTGATGTTTTGGGACGAAATTATCATTTTAGGTTTAAAGGTAATGCGTCTGAATATTTCGGTATTTGGATTGTGAATATCTTACTGACGATTGTCACGCTTGGACTTTATGCGCCTTGGGCAAAGGTTCGCCGTTTACGTTATTTTTACGGTAATACTTGGGTATTTCAGCGTCGTTTTGACTTTACTGGTTTGCCTACAAAAATTTTAGTTGGACGCATCATTGCGCTAGTGGTCTATGGTGGTTTCTCTTTTGCTGCAAAATATTCTTGGGAAGCTTTCTTAGCGGGCTTTGTCCTGATCTTTTTCGCAGTTCCTTGGCTCATTCGATCTACGATTCGTTTCCGTGCTCGCAACAGTAAGTTTAGTAATAGCCGATTCTTTTTTTCAGGGACAAATAAAAGCGCGTATTGGTGCTTTGTCAAATGTCTTGCGGTGGTTGTCTTTACCCTCGGTTTGTTTACACCTGTTGCGGTCTGGCTATATAAACGTGAATGTCTGAATCATTTGTATCTGGGGCAGTTGAAATTTAATCTGAATAATACGTGGGGCGATTATATGCGCGCCATGTATGTGCCTTTATTTCTGTTTATGGGCTTTAGTGCATTGCTGGCAGTAATCTTTGCGATATTGTTTGGTAGCTCAGATGGTTTAAATGACGCATCTTATGTCTTCATTATTTTTGGTATGTATTTGATTGGCTACATGTTTATTTGGCCACTCACCGCTGCACGTATTTTTATTACCACTTGGAATAACACCACGTTGAGTCGCAGTCAGTTTCATACGGACTGTAATCAATGGCGTTATGCATGGATTGTCTTGAGCAATTGGTTGGCTAAAGTGATTAGTCTCGGTTTACTGACACCATGGGCAGTTGTACGACTATATAAATATCAGACTGAATCTTTGCACTTAATGTTGGTCGATGATCCAGACCAATTACAAAATCAAATGCAGCAAGATCACAATGCGATTGCTGAAGAATTATCCGATATTTTTGACCTAGATATTTCCTTATAACGCAGGTGAATTACATGAAAACATCAGTAGTGAATGCAACCTATTATGATGGGAAAGTGTCAAAACCCTTTGTTGCTCAAATCAGTGCAGATGGGGAACATGCTGTGATTGTGCGTTATGGTCAAGACCTAGAACAAACGCAGCACTACACCTATCAAGATATGACGCTGATCGGTGCTTTAGGTGATATTCAGCCAGTGATTGAGTTAAAGGATGATGCTCGTTTAGAGTTTCATCAACCTTTGCCAGAGTGGTTTAATCTCGACGTAAAGTCGCGTTGGCATTCGATTTGGAAGTTAGAACGGTCACCTTCTCTAATCATTTTTAGTGTGATTTTCGTGGTGGCGTTTGCTTTTGTATTGATTAAATGGGGTATACCTGCGGCGTCGCATGTGGTGGCCAATCAACTGCCTGAGACAGCGTTAAAGAGTTGGGGCGATCAGGCGGAAAAATATATTATCGATATGACTGAACCCACAAAATTGCCACAAGCACGCCAAGAGAAGTTCAAGCAAGAATATCAACAATTGGTGGCTGAAAATCGACCTGCGAAGTTGTTATTCCGTGGTGGTGGCAGTATTGGTGCAAATGCATTGGCGATACCCAATAACACCATTATCGTGACAGATGAGTTGGTTAAATTAGCGAAAAATGATTATGAGTTAATTGGTGTGCTTGCACATGAGCAGGGGCATTTAGTTCAACGCCATAGTTTGCAGCAAAGTTTGTCAGGTTTAGGCATCAGTATTATTTTGTTGATGATTACAGGGGATGGCTCTGACATTCTTACCAGTTTGCCGGTGGCTGCGGTGGGTGCGAGTTACTCACGAGACTTTGAATCTGAAGCAGATTTATATGCCCTAAAACAACTTTCAAAACATCAAATTCCAACGGCACATTTTGCAAACTTCTTACAACGTATGGAAGATGAAGCTGATGGTGAAACAGCAAAAGAGAAAGATGCCAAGGATGAAACTGCCAAAGATCAGAGATCTTGGATAGACTTCTTTGAGTCACATCCAGCGACGAAAGCTCGTATTGATGCTGTTAGAAATTATCAATCACATCAGCATTGAGTGAAAGGCTTTGGCAATATGGCAACGTAGACTACAGTTCACGTTGCCATGTTGCACTGAGTTCTTCTTGTCCCATGCGGATCAAATGATCTAATACAACATGTTCCAATTGATCTAGATTTGCACTTGGATCTTGGGCTAAAATTACTACATCTAAAAAAGCAGCTTGTGGTAAAAGACTGACCTCTGCAGAGGGAAGTTGAATCTTGAATGCAGTATTTTCTCCAATGATCTGTTCATTGACTTCAAATTTATGTTTCCAATGATTGACTAAGCGTTTAGCAACACGTGCTGCTTGGGCGGTGGTGATTTGTGTTGAACTTTTCATAGATGCAATTTTATTGTTAAGTCGTCAGTCCTTTAACTTAGCAAAGTACATAGATGCCCGTTAAGTCTAAAAATGCAACGCTGTGTTTCTATCACTGAGATCTTTATCCATATTAATCACTGATGTTACGCACGCAAAAATAATTTTGCATTTTTAAAATGATATTTAAGTCAATTCGACGGAGTCTTACATCTAGGGCTTAAATAAAGGGATTAGCCTTCGGCTGGAGGTACTCTTACGAAACGATGATTCTCATTAAACAAAATGAGAAGCGAAGCTTCGCAAGGAAACCATCTTGCAGAGCAATGCTCCTCACCGCAAAACTCGCTTTCTAGCGTCTATTTATTTAAAGTATTGCAAAAACATTTTTGATTAGAAGTCGTGCTGTCTCAAACAATTGCGGATGACGTTACCGCGTATCGTTCTTTTATTTGAATCAAATTTCGCTTCTGATGTTACTGCGTAATATCAGTTAATCCTAGGTTTCTTTATTATAGAGATCTCAATCATCGGCATCGAAAAAACGACTAAGGGCATGGGCAGCGAATAGGGGGACAATTTGTTATAATGCGTCAATCACTCCCTTTTCAAAGCTAGGTTTTTCATGTCCAAGCCATTCTTAATCGCACCTTCAATTTTGTCAGCAGACTTTGCGCGCTTAGGTGAAGAAGTTGAAAATGTTCTAGAAGCCGGTGCAGATGTTGTTCATTTCGATGTCATGGATAATCATTATGTACCGAACTTAACTTTTGGTGCGGGCGTTTGTAAGGCATTGAAAAAATACGGCATTAAAGCGCCAATTGATGTGCATCTAATGGTTTCACCGGTAGACCGTATGATTGGTGATTTCTTAGAAGCTGGCGCAGATATCATCACTTTCCACCCAGAAGCGACTGACCACATTGACCGCTCTTTACAGTTAATCAAATCTGGTGGTGCGCAAGCAGGCTTGGTGTTTAACCCTGCGACACCTTTGCATTATTTAGACTATGTTTTAGATAAAGTTGACCAAGTATTGTTGATGAGTGTGAACCCAGGTTTTGGCGGTCAAAAGTTCATTCCAATGACTTTGGAAAAGCTGCGTCAAGCACGAAAAATTATTGATGCTTCAGGCCGTGATATTCGCTTAGAAGTGGATGGTGGTGTTACCCCAGCCAATATCCGTGACATTGCTGAAGCCGGTGCAGACATGTTTGTTGCAGGTTCAGCGATTTTTGGTAAGCCTGATTATAAAGCTGTGATTGATGACATGCGTTCTGAGTTGGCAAAAGTGCATGCTCAAGAGGCTTAAGCCTTTGGGTATAAGTTATTCCTCGTTTGTGGATAACTATATGGATAACCGTATGGATATCTGTGTAGATAACTATATGGATAACTTGGATAAATTATAAACGATTGTGCATCAATGGTTTAATAATTAGACGTATTAAGTATAAAAAGGACTCAATTGAGTCCTTTTTATATGGGGCAAAGTGTTTGAAATACTGTGTGTTTATTAATCTGTGGTAAATAATTAATCAGTTTAAAAAATAACTTTTATGTTTTAACTGGACGATAAGCGCTGATTTTTATGACAGTGCAATAAATTTAAAACTGTTGTGAATAACTGCACAATTAATTATGCTGTTAGCAACTATTGAGATAAGCTGCGACTGGCAAAACACATCATCGATCGCACTGGATAATGCTTTTAGATATTTCTGAATGTATCGTTCATGATGGATAAATCGGTCGAGCTGCATGTCATGTTGATACGAATGTCATGTGATTGCATTTGAATCGTAAATAATATCATCGTGGTGTTTCATTCGGATTTCAGCTGAACTGATCGCGTGATGTTTCTAAAGATGTGTTAATAGGGATATGATGTGTTAATAGGGATATATTGTCACAGTGCATCATTGGGTTGAATTAGGGTACTAAATTGTTCAATTTTTTGCGTAAGCATCTTGGCTTTGCTTGGCTCATGGCGTTTGTCATGGGGTGGAGCAGTGTGGTCAGTGCACAGCAAAATTTTCAACATCAACAAATGATGACTGCGAATGCCCATCAGGCATCAGTTCATGCAGCACATACTGATCCTTCACATTCAAATATAGCAAATTGCCATCAAAATCAGCGGCAAGCTGTTCCAGAGCATGCAGCACATCATGGCAAGCAGACGACACCTGAAGTCATTTCAATGATGGACTGTCATCAATCTTTAGATTCGCCATCTGCACTGCAAGATGGTCAGGTGCATCATTCAACAACACAAAGTACAGACTGTCAGGACTGTACACTCGCACATTGCCAAATCAGTACCTCTTATGTCGATAGCGCCTTGGTCGCATTGCAGACCTTCCATGTGCATCACTATGCAGAACCCCCTCGTTTCATTTTTGCTGGACAGCATTTAAAAGGCTTTTGGCAAGAAATTCTAAGACCTCCGCAAGCTTAACCTGAGTTTTAAATACGTTTTTTCGTTATTTTATAAAGGTTAAGTCATGTCTAATTTATCTAAATCAGGCCTCGTGCTCGGGGTGTGTCTGCTGTCACCAACGTGGGCGTTTGCAGCCATTAAAGAATATCATCTGAATATTGGTGAAAAGACCATCAATTTGACAGGTAAAGCGGTCAAAAAAATCAGTGTCAATGGTCAGTTTCCAGCGCCTTTACTGGAGTTTGAAGAAGGCGATGATGCGGTCATTCATGTACATAATCAGCTCAAAAAACAAAATACCTCGGTGCATTGGCATGGTCTATTGCTGCCCGGTTTAATGGATGGTGTACCCGGCTTTAATGGTTTCAATGAAATTCAGCCTGACGGTAGCTTTACTTACAAATTTAAAGTCCGTCAAAGCGGAACCTATTGGTATCACGCGCATTCCAAAGGTCAAGAACAAGACGGATTGTATGGCGCTTTAGTGATTTATCCGAAAGGCAAACAAGCACTTGCCGCACATGAACAGACGCAACGTGATTATGTGGTCATGCTGTCGGATTTTCATGAATCATCTAGCGCTCAGATTATGGCAAATCTGAAAAAGTCTGCCGAATACTATCAAAATCAGCGTGAAACGGTTTCAGATGTATGGACGCAAATTCAACGAACAGGTTTAAAAAACACTTGGAAAGAGCGTTCGATGTGGAATCAGATGCGTATGCTGAAAACGGATTTGTCTGATGTCACGGGTTATACGTTTTTAGTAAACGGCAAAACACCACAGCAGAACTGGACAGGGGTGTTTAAGCCCAATGAAAAAGTCAGACTTCGTTTTGTAAATGCTGCGGCCATGTCGTTTTTTGATGTGCGTATTCCTCAGCTCAAAATGACGGTGGTCAGTGCAGACGGTCAAGCGGTCAAGCCTGTCGCTGTGGATGAATTCCGCATTGGTGCTGCAGAAACCTATGATGTGATCGTAGAGCCTAAATCTGCGCACTATCAGATAGAGGCTGAGTCGATCGATCGGACAGGATTTGCGATCGGTACATTACATGATGAAACTCAGCCTCAGCACACAGGCATTCACATGCCAAAAGCACGACCACGCGCTTTGCTGACCATGGAAGATATGGGGCATGGTTTAATGGCAGGTATGGATCATAGCAATATGGAGCATACGGCTACAGGTTCAACCCAAACTTCAGCAAGCCAGCAAGTAAATGCTCATGAGCACAGCGCACATACTGTCAATCCGTCAAATATTCAGCTGAATCAAGCACATGATCATGCTGCAATGGGACATGATATGGAGCATTCCCCAATGCCTGCACATACTGCTATGCAGCATCCAGACATGCATAAACAGAACATGTCTGATTCAGCGCATGCCAATATGCATCATAGCGTGATGGATCATTCATCTATGAACCACTCTTTAATGGATTCATCAACGAAGCATGATACGCATACAGCGATGGATCATTCACAATCTAAAGAGAACATGCATGCAGTTGAAAATTCAGCAACGGTTATGGGCTGGGCCAATGCTTCAACACCTGTCGGTGACAAGGCGCTGCAATATAGTGACTTAAAAGCGTTAACGCCGCAGCCAGATACACGTGAAGCGACGCAAGATTTGGTCATTCATTTGGGTGGAACAATGGAACGCTATATGTGGACCATGAACGGCAAAAAATTCAGTGAAGCCGAACCAATGCAGGTGAAATATGGTGAGCGAATTCGACTGAAATTTGTCAATGACAGCATGATGGCGCATCCGATGCATTTACATGGCATGTTCATGCAATTGGAAAATGGGCAAGTGTCTTCTGAAATGCCAAATAAACATACGGTGATTGTGCCGCCGGGGAAAACAGTCACGGCTCTGTTAACGGCCAATGAATTAGGGGAATGGGCGATTCATTGTCACTTGCTGTATCACATGTCTGCAGGAATGATGAATAAACTCGTGGTTGCAAATGTCGCGGAGAATACTAAAACGGCATCTGTGCCGCAAAAGGAGGTGTCTCATGCGCATCATTAAACCATGCACGTATACGGTACTGAGTTTAGCTTTGGCATCGGTCACTCAAATGACCATGGCGCAAGATGCACATCACAGCATGCCGATGTCAGCTCAACATGAGTCGCATTCCTCACATGATTCGTCGCATCAAGAGATGCAAACAGCGATTAAATCGAGCCAGATGGAGCATACTGCAGAACATGCAGAACATGCAGAACATGCAGAACATGCAGAACATGCAGAACATGCAGAACATGCAGAACATGCAAAAGCATCAACTATTGCGTCACGTGCTGCTTCTGCGCAGCATCCTGTTGATCATAAGCGTGAACATGGTGGACAGATTTATCAAGCGACTGAGATTGACAGTCGATGGCTCAATAATGCCGATGGCCGAGGACGTTTAAAGACCGAAATTGAGAGTCGAATCGGGACCGATGAAAATAAGCTCTTCATCAAACTACATGCCGATAAAGCCGAATCTCAAGACGCAGATTATGCGGCTCAAGTGATGTATAGCCGTATGATCTCAGACTTTTGGGATGCGCAAATTGGTGCGCGTTATCGGGTCGATGAACATCAAGTGACGGACAAGGAACAGTTAGATGCTGCGGTGGGTCTGCATGGTCTGGCACCTTATTTCTTTGAAACCGATGCTTATTTATATCTTGGTGCAGAAAAACAGGTCAGTTTTTCTTTAGAAACCGAACGTGATCTGCTGCTGACGCAAAAATTGATTTTAAAACCGTATCTGAACCTAGATGTGGTGCTGAGTGATGATTCTGCCTATGCACAAAAAACAGGACTCAGTGCTGTATGGCTAGGGCTAGAAACACGCTATGAAATTAATAAAAAGTTGATGCCATTTATCGATGTTGCTTACAGCTATGAAAAAGGAAATCAGCATACGGCATGGCAAGCTGAAACTGGAAGTGAAAAACAATGGTGGTATGGCGCAGGTGTACGTCTGAAGTTCTAATCGGCTAATAGACCAAATAAAGAGGGCATCATCAACAGGTTTTGGTGATGCCTTTTTTATTTCTGAATCTGTCCTTTGAACAGACATGCTATGTTTTGGCGCAAATCATCTGCACTAGAGTTTTACTCAACTGAATAACGCCCTGAATTTGGTCAAAAAATGTAAAGACTGCACTAAAAGTCAGCATATTTGCTATACTGAGACAATATTCGGAGGAACGACCTCCCTTACATCTTTGTTCAAAGCCAGTAAGAAAAATCGTCAGGACGACCTGACTCTACTAATATGGAGGAAGGCATCATGGCCTGGGTTGTTCTAGTATTCGCTGGTATTTTTGAAATCGTTTGGGCCTATTCGATGAAGCTCTCAGAAGGCTTTACAAAACTTGACCCAAGTTTAGTTACTTTATTTTTTATGATCCTGAGCTTTGGTTTATTGGCCTATGCCATGAAAACGTTGCCTCTGGGAACAGCTTATACCATTTGGACAGGAATCGGCGCGATTGGCTCATTCCTCGTGGGTATTTTTATACTCGGTGAGCCTGCAACTGCCATGCGGATGTTAGCCGCAGTACTGATCATTTCGGGTCTAATCTTGATGAAATTATCTTCAAGTTAATATGTTCTAAAGCACAGCGGTCATTGATCCCTGTGCTTTTTTTTGGGTAAAAATATGGCTTGGGTTTTATTAATTGTAGCGGGATTACTTGAGGTGGTTTGGGCCTATTGTATGAAAGTCTCTGAAGGCTTTAGCAAACTGACGCCAAGTATTTTGACCATTGTTTTCATGATCGCAAGTTTCGCTTTATTGTCTTATGCAATGAAATCCTTACCACTGGGTACAGCCTATACGGTGTGGACAGGGATTGGTGCAGTGGGTTCATTTATCCTCGGCATCGTTGTATTGGGTGAGCCTGCCAATGCCATGCGCATGCTAGCTGCGGTCCTGATTATTTCAGGACTGGTCTTGATGAAATTATCGTCCTCCTGAATAATGAAGTGCTGCGATTTTGAGCTTGGAGTATGTCATGCAACTTTCTTATCAGTTTTTAGATTCGCCCGTTGGACAATTAAAACTTGTTGCACATGAAACCGCATTGGTGGCTGTCCTTTGGGAAAATGAAAACCCTAATCGTGTGCGATTGGCAGCTTTGGTTGAAGATCGGCAACACCCGATTTTGCTCAAAACTGCACAGCAATTAAATGAATATTTTGCAGGTAAAAGACAGCAATTTGACTTGCCGCTAGACTTTGAAGGTACCGAATTTCAGCAACAAGTTTGGCAAGCTTTACTGACAATTCCTTTTGGAGAAACTCGCAGTTATAAACAAATTGCAGAGCAGATCGGCAATGTCAAAGCCGTACGTGCTGTCGGTGCAGCCAATGGTAAAAATCCAATTTCAATTATTGCACCCTGTCATCGTGTCGTGGGCGCAAATGGAAAATTAGTGGGTTTTGCGGGTGGTTTAGAAAATAAAGAAATATTGTTAAAAATTGAGAAATTACAATAAAATATAAAATATACTTATTTAAAATAATGAATCAAAACAATGAATATTTCTCAAATCTTTGCACCCCTCATTTCGACGTTGTGGTGGCTAATTCCATTGTTACTGATTGTGGGGGCAATCAAAGCATTTAAACCTTATTTAAAGGGGAAAATGGGGGAGTTTGCTGTCGCCGTTCATGTCAAACTTTATTTGAAAGACCATTATATATTGTTAAATGATTTGACCTTACCAGATGGCGAAGGAGCTACAACTCAAATTGATCATCTTCTGTTAAGCCCATTTGGTGTGTTTGTGATTGAAACTAAAAACTATAAGGGCTGGATTTTTGGGAGCGAGAGACAAAAACAATGGACGCAAAAGATTTATAAAAAAAGTTTTAAATTTCAAAATCCGATTCACCAAAATTATAAACATATGAAAGTGTTAGAACAGGTGTTGAGCGATATACTGGATAAAGACAATATGCATTCTGTGATTGTTTTTATGCCTGAAGTGGTGTTTAAAACAGAGATGCCGTCGAATGTTTTTCGGGGTACAGCTTGGGTGGACTATGTTCAAACTTTTCGGCAACCCGTGATCTCTGAAATGAAACTTAAACGAATACAGTTGCGTTTAGAAAAAGAAATTTTAGAAAAATCGTGGAAAACAAATCGACAGCACGTTGAAGATTTAAATCAACGGCATAATTCATAAACTTCCTGTATGCTGTGGATTGTGAACAGTATCTGACTGATAAAAATAGACGGACAATAACAATGAACGACACGCTTCAACATCTTTATGAATCGACTTTAGATCATCCTGAGCAATACCAAGACTTTTATCAGCAACTTTTAGCCAACCAAGTGTATTGTTTGGGTGAGCGTGATGCTGAGCAGCATTTACATTTTCAATTGATGGAAACGGAGCAGGGCGAGCAAGCCATTCCATTCTTTCTGAGTCTTGCGATGCTTCAACAGGATGTTGGCGCAGATGCAGAATTTGTCATGATCAGTGCTGAAAAATTGTTTGCCATTACCAAAGGCGCAAGCTTGGTGATGAACCCGACTTCGGAACATCCGAAAGAGTTTTTGGCAGATGAGATCGACGCAATTTTAGAGTTTGCTAAACAACAAAGCCTTTGAACACTGTAGGTGTGATCAAAGGCTCTGCGGCTACGCTGAGATATGTGTTTTTACACTTTTTCGTTTTCACATTTGGCGATGTGTTTTAAAACTTACATACCGGCTTTGAGTTTTTCCACGATTTCATCGAGTGGTTTGACACGTTTTACTTCATCCCAAAGGACTTTGGCTTCTGGGTAATGTTTCGACATCATGCCGAGCCATTGTTTATAACGACCGACCATATTCATTTCTTTTTTATACGAACCGTTTAAGAAACGAATTTGTAAGCCAAGCAGTTCATGCCATGTAATCAGCGGCTCATCGGTATTACGACGAATACACTGTGTAATGTCAGGGGTGGTCACCGCAGCACGACCAATCATCAGGTCTTCACAACCAGATTCGAGTTGGCATTGTTTGGCATCGGCATTGTTCCAAATTTCACCGTTGGCAATCACGTTAATTTTCAATGCTTCACGAATGGGTTGCAACTGATCCCAAAAGGCAGGCGGGGTATAACCATCGGCTTTGGTTCGCGCATGGACTGTAACCCATGCGGCACCCGCATCTTCGATGGCATGCGCATTTTCCATGGTGAAGTTACGGTCCATATAACCCAAACGCATTTTTGCCGATACAGGAATATGACTCGGAACAGCATCACGCACAGCTTTGACTAACTCATACACCACTTCTGGTTCATCTAGCAGAACTGAACCACCACGGTGGCGATTGACGGTTTTTGCAGGGCAACCAAAGTTCATATCAATCGCAGGTGCACCAAGTTCTACTGCGCGTACAGCATTTGCCGCGAGCATGGTCGGATTGTTACCTAAGAACTGCACATGAACCGGTGTTCCTGCTGCAGTTTTGCCGTCATTGTTCAGTTCGGGACAATAACTATGATAAATATGGTCGGGCAGGACAGAGTCCGTGACACGGATAAACTCGGTTACACACCAGTCAAAACTCCCAACATGCGTCAACACATCTCGCATAATTGGGTCGGTTAAGCCTTCCATCGGCGCAAGAACAAGTTTCACGGTCACACAGCCAAAAATTGAAAAACGGAGTTATACGTGGTTTTGAAAGGGATGTCTAGGTTTTGTGCTTCTGGTGATGCGGAATACGAAATCACAAGATTTTATGTAATTATTTGGTGAAATTAGGACCAAAGTCGTAAAGTCTTGACTGACATAAAACTTAAACAATAAAATGAGTAAATACAGATGGATAGTAATAATAAGAAGATGGCTTTTACTGTTGTTTTTTAATGGAATCAACAACATATACTGTGCTTGAATCTTTTAAGATTTCATGTATGATGGCTGCAACTAGAAAAAAAGTATTGTTTCGTAAATTTTCTTTAAGTATCGCAGTGTTAGTCATAATCCTTCGTTTTTTACAGAAATGAAGTTCAATTCTTTATTATTTTCCAAGTTATAGTCAGTCATCATCCAATGGCTAAATCAACAAATTAATAGGTATTATTATGTCTAATACAGTTACTGGTACAGTTAAATGGTTCAACGAAACTAAAGGTTTCGGTTTTATTGCACAAGACAACGGTCCTGACGTTTTTGCTCACTTCAGCGAAATCACTGGTTCTGGCTTCAAAACTTTGCAAGAAGGCCAAAAGGTTTCTTTCAGCATCGCTCAAGGTCAAAAAGGCCCGAATGCTGTAAACATCGTTGCTCTATAATTTAGACGTAATGAAAAAAAAGCGCTGTATAGCGCTTTTTTTATGCCTGTTATTTCTGTGTGAATAATCAAGCTATAAAAAAGAGAGCCTTAGCTCCCTTCGTAATAAAACTTACTTCTTAATAAAACTTAAAATTGTTTCATCGTCGACTTAGCGGCCCAAAACCATTTCTAAAATAAACTTAGAACCAATAAAGCCAACTGCCAAGAGACAAAAACCAATAATGGTAAAGCGAATGGCTTTTTGACCACGCCAACCAAATCGATAGTGTCCAATGAGCAAAGCTCCATAGACGAACCATGAAATAATGCTAAAGGCAGTTTTATGCGCCAAATGCTGTGCAAAGAAGTTATCGATGGTGAAGAAACCAAACCCAAGTGCCACGGTCAGTAGTGCAAAACCAGCAATCAATAAATCAAATAGTAAAGATTCCATGGCTTGGAAGGATGGAAGCAGGCTCACCCATACACGTTTTTTCTGCTTGTTTTTCAGTTCACGGTCTTGTAAACGCAAAATAACCGCTTGAATAGTTGCCATCAGCAGGACGGCATACGCGGAAAGCGACAAAATAATATGGATGTCTAAACCCAGCGAATGTTGTTCTATAAATTGATTTTGTCGACTAAATGCAAAGCCTAAAATCAACCCTGTCGCTGCGACAGGAATGCCTAACAGGTTCATTGCCAGCACAGGTCGATAGGTACTAAATAACACACTGAGTAATAGCATGAGACCTGAAGTAAATGACATCAGGTTGAACACGTCATAGTTCACACCCATAGGCGTCAACATGTCGTTATATAAAACACCTGCATGCAATAACATGCCTAAACCAAGTACAACACCAATAAACCAATGGTTCGGCGCACGTTTAGACATTAAATGGCTGAATAAATACCAAAAAGACGTGGTATAAGCGATTAATGCTAGGATCGTGTAAACCAAGGGGAGACTGATCATGTCAAACCTTTTTCAGGATGTTGAATATTCATTTATATAAATTCTGCAAGAACTAAAGTATCCTATAGCATTCTATGCATAAATTTTCTATTTTAAGAAACAATTTTTTGCTCATGGCTATTTTAAGCGGATTTTGCAATGTTTGATACCTTAACAGAACGACTCACGCAGAGTTTAAGAAATGTTACTGGCTCAGGGCAGCTAACCGAAGACAATATTAAAGATACGTTACGCGAAGTACGTATGGCACTTCTTGAAGCCGATGTTGCGTTACCTGTAACTCGTGAATTCATCGCGAAAGTTAAGGAAGAAGCATTGGGTCAAGAAGTGATGACTCAGTTATCACCGGGGCAGGCTTTCGTCAAAATCGTTCATGACGAATTGACCAAAATGATGGGTGAGGCGAATGAAAGCCTAGACCTAGCGGCAAAACCACCAGTTGTTGTGCTTCTTGCAGGTTTACAAGGTGCGGGTAAAACTACTACTGCGGCAAAACTTGCACGTTTCTTACAAGAACGTCAAAAGAAAAAAGTAGCAATGGTGTCTGCCGACGTTTATCGTCCAGCAGCGATTAAACAGCTACAAACAGTTGCAGGTGAAGTTGGCGCGATTTTCTTTGAATCAAGCGCAGACGAAAAACCGATTACCATCGCAAATCGTGCGATTGAGCAAGCAAAAATTCAATTTGCTGATGTCTTGATTGTCGATACAGCAGGTCGTTTACATGTAGACGACGAAATGATGGATGAAATTAAAGAGCTACATGCAGCAATTAAGCCAACTGAAACATTGTTCGTGGTTGATGCCATGACTGGTCAGGATGCGGCGAATACGGCAAAAGCCTTTAATGATGCCTTGCCTTTGACGGGTGTGATCCTGACAAAAACGGATGGTGATGCACGTGGTGGTGCAGCACTTTCTGTTCGTGCTATTACTGGCAAGCCAATCAAATTCTTGGGTATGGGGGAAAAACTCGATGCCCTAGAGCCATTCCATCCTGAACGTATCGCACAGCGTATTTTGGGTATGGGTGACGTACTTTCTTTGGTCGAAGAAGTTGAACGTAAAATCGACAAAGAAAAAGCCGAAAAAATGGCGAAAAAACTGCAAAAAGGCGGTAGCTTCAACTTTGAAGATATGCTGATGCAGTTTGAACAAATGAACAAAATGGGCGGCATGATGGGCTTCCTGGATAAACTTCCAGGCATGAGCAACTCAGGGATTCAAGATGCAATTGCACAAGCAAATCCTGAAAAGCAAGTGAAGAAAATGGAAGCGATTATTCAATCGATGACCATTAAAGAACGTCGTAACCCAGACTTGATGAATCCAAGCCGTAAAAAACGTATTGCAGCAGGCTGTGGTATGGATGTTGCTGAAGTGAATAAACTCATCAAGCAACATGCGCAAATGGCGAAAATGATGAAGAAGTTTGCCAACCCAACGGGTATGGCAAAAATGATGAAATCATTAGGCAATATGCAAAAACAATTTGGCGGCGGTGGCATGGGTCCATTGTTTGGCAGTAAAGATCCGAAGTAATTTGGACTGAAAAAAAGGCGCTTTCTGCGCCTTTTTTTATGGCTGCAATTTGACGAGACTGTGTGCTCAAGCACAGTGATCGAGTGCATTTGATAGCAAGTACTGGATGAAGGAATCTTGCTATACGAGCCGATAGATACCGAACTGAGCTAAATCATTACAAAAAGATGCCAAATTGACATTGAGAGCGTGTAGGTGACAGGTTTAAAACAGAGGTGAAAATTTGCCGAACTGCAAATTGAAGGTTTAACCAAAAATAATCACCTAAAATAAGAATCAAATCATGAATACACCGCATACGCCAGAAAGCCAAAAGATCTATATTGTTCATGGTCATGATACTTCGCCGAATGATCATTGGTTTCCTTGGTTAGGACGAAAGCTGCAAGAAGCAGGACATTATTCTCGACGCATCGTTATGGCAAATGCAGCACAACCTGATTTTGACCATTGGCAGAAATTTCTAGCGTTGCAAATGCCTGATTTGGATGAAAATACCATTGTGATTGCCCATGGTTTGGGGTGCTTAACCACGCTGCATTATCTCAATCAATATTTTGAACAGCATGGCACACGGATTAAAGCGGGCGTTTTTGTGTCAGGTTTTAAAAGTAGTTTACCGACACAACCTGAATTAACCGCATTTATTCAACGTGCAAAAATGGATAGTGGTGTTTTACAGACCTATATGCCAATTTGTATTAGTTTGATTTCATCCAATGATCCTATCGTGCCGCCGCCGGTTGTGATCCAATTGGGCAATTTTATAAATGCACAAATTTATGAGGTGAAAGAAGCGGGGCATTTCACAGCACAGGATGGCTTTTCTGAAATTCCACAACTGTGGCACGTGTTAAAGCCGATTTTAACGGCTTAGCTAGGTTCTGTGCGCGTGTTTAATAGATCGCGTGTTTTGTAGATAAGATATTTAGTGAAGACTGAGATTGCAATCATGCAATTGGTGCAATTGAAGAGAAAAAAGGCGCAATCTGCGCCTTTTTTGTTTGTTCGAACTGTTGAAAGATCAGTCGAGTTCTAAAGCAACACGTTCACGAATGTCGTCAATGTCGTCATTGGCTTCACGACCATCTTCCTGCCAAGCTTTATAGCCACCAACATATTCACCGTCGGTATCGACCACATATTCAGCCGCAATTTTTCCTGAGGCATACCATAAGCGATAGGCGTCATTACCATTTTCATCGACTTTATACGCTGCGCCACGTTGTCCTGTTGGATAAAATTCTTCGCCTTGGATGCTCACGCCATCTTGGTTTACAAAGGTAGATTCTACTTTGCCGTTTTTACGATAAAGCGTTACCGGACCTTCGATGTCACTGCCACTGAAACTAAATAATTTCATCGGATCTTTAACCCAAGCAGGTGAGGATTGAGGGGTTTTGGTTTCTTGGTAAAAATCTTGGACTAAAAAATCACCTGTGGCATTACGACCTAAAAGTACACGGTAATAGCCGTCTTTGACTGGGGTCATGTAATAGCTTGAGTCAATATACGATACGCAGCCGCAGTAATCAGGATTATCTTCATCTCCAAAATAGCCCAAAACTGCTTCAGAGGTGCTGAGCTGAGATTTGATTTC
This sequence comes from Acinetobacter sp. YH12049, assembly GCF_013419875.1. NCBI lineage: Bacteria > Pseudomonadati > Pseudomonadota > Gammaproteobacteria > Moraxellales > Moraxellaceae > Acinetobacter > Acinetobacter sp. YH12049. The sequence goes on from NZ_VOZH01000016.1 coordinate 39,066, forward strand.
GGCAGGGATTTTAGAGTTGGCTAGATTTTGTGTGGTGGTACAACCGCCGAAGAATAATGTAGAGGTGAGCAGGCTTAAACCCAGTAAATTTTTAAATTTCATATCTATACTCTTCGTCTTATATTCTATCTTGAAAGACATTTTTAAATTATAAAGTTGCTGATGTATCTGTCGATCATCGCAGGCTATTGTAATTCCTTGGACGAAAAAAGGTCATGAATCGCGATACAATTTGTAACCACGCTTATATGAAATGACCCTCAATAAAAAAGCGTGATCACCATTGGCCATCACGCTTTCACAGTTTGCTATCAAATAAATAGCTAAATTACACACCATTTACATAACTTTGTAGGCCTCGAAGCAGTAAATCTGCTTCGACAGCTGGCTGATATTGTTCTAAATAGCGTGCAAATAGCGCAGCATCGCCACCGGTTAAAATCAACTGACTTGGATATTTGTCGAGAACCTTTTCAATGGTGCTGACCAAACTGAGCAATATGCCATGATGAACAGCATCGATGGTATTTTTACCAGGAGACAACTCGTCAAAGATGGCATCTGGAATTTTAATGCCTTTGGTGTTTTGGATGAGCGAATCACGTTGCAAATATAAATTTGGCAAAATATAGCCACCTAAATGTTGTAATCCATCCGTTAAGTCAATGGTGAGTGCTGTTCCACAGCTAATCACACAGTATTTTTGTGTAGGGTCTTTGACCACAGCCAGCATTTGCAGCCAACGGTCGATCCCGAATTTACTGGTATCTTCGTAGGCACAGCGCAAGCCCGCATATTCGGCATGAACTTTGGCAATGGTGACAGGAACGGCTAAAAATTTAAGAATTTTTTGAATCCGATCATTATTTTTCTTGTCGAGTACCGAGGAAATCCCGACCTGATCTAAGTCCAAACTTTTAAAGTGCTGGATTAAACCGAGTAGGAGTTCGGCAGGCGACTGTAAATGCAGTTCCGCAGTATGTTCTATGATTTGATCGTGTTCGGTAATCCAGTATTTCAGCCGGGTATTACCGACATCGAGCCATAATTTTTTCATCAGTAGGCCTTTGCAATCCTGTTTTATGATTGATCTGCTAAACGTAAGCGACCTTGGAAATGATTTTCTAAGTGCTGCGAAGTTTGGATGTTGATCGAACCATCATTTTCAATACCGAGAAAGCGGCCTTGGCTTTTGCCTTGCAGGTGTTCAAGTTCAACGGGCTGTTGCATAAATGCAGCATAATGGTTGAATCGTGCAGCGAGGTTATAGCAGTTATGATCGAACCATTCACCTGCAAGTTGAATCGCTGCATATAGTTCAGCAATTAACTGCAAACGGTTTGGCGAGGGAAGTCCGAGTTCAGATAACGAGGTTGCACGTTGCTCAATTCCTGCGGATGGAATCGGAAATAAGTTCATGCCAACGCCGACAATCGCTTGATGTGGCGAAATCGGCTCAATCAAGATCCCGCCCCATTTGCCTTGTGGGCTATACAGGTCATTGGGCCATTTCACTTGTAAAGCGAGATTTTGCAAACTTGGCATTTGCAAGATATTTAAGGCAATTTCGAGTGCAAGCCGTCCATCTATCGCTGTCTGTAAATTCAGCAATGTGCTTAAATAGATATTACCAACGGGTGAGACCCATTGATGATCGCGTTGCCCACGGCCTTGAGTCTGTTGTTCACTGCATACCAAAACATGTTGAATGCCTTTTTTGGCAATCTCACGGACATCGTCATTGGTCGATGTGGTAATGGGCTTCAGTAATAAAACCTCAGGCGGTTGAGGTACTGTGCTCAGCAATTGCTGTAAGTGTCTGGTCTCTAAATCCATTTGAATCTGAGAGTTGTGGAATAATATTGATGGAGTTAATCATATATTTACTGATTGGTGCAATCGCTGGTTTTGCTGCGGGGCTATTTGGTGTTGGCGGTGGCCTGATTATTGTGCCGATTTTATTCATTGTCTTTACCCAACTTCAATATGATCCCAGTGTGATTATGCACATGGCGGTGGGCACATCTTTAGCCACGATTATTGTGACCTCACTTAGCTCGGTTTCGGCGCATCATAAAAAAGGTGCCGTGCTGTGGAATGTCTTTCGGAATTTGTCACCGGGTTTGGTGATCGGTTCATTTCTCGGTGCAGGCATTGCAGATTATTTATCAGGGCAGGGTTTGCAACTGTTAATTGGCTTTTTTGCGGTCTGGGTGGCCTTTAAAATGTTTCGCGGTGCAGCAACACCAGTCGATCCGAATAAACATTTACCCTCACAAGCCATGCAAATGGCAGCAGGGGGTGGTATTGGGATTGCTTCTGCGATCTTCGGTATTGGTGGTGGTAGCTTAACCGTCCCATATTTGAATAAAAACGGCGTCATTATGCAAAAAGCAGTCGCAACATCTGCTGCATGTGGTTTACCGATTGCGATTGCTGGGGCACTCGGCTTTATGTGGTTTGGTCATCAAGCCGATATCGTGGTTCCCAATACCATTGGTTATATCCATATTTATGCATTTATCGGGATTAGTGTAATGAGCTTCATCACTGCGAAATTGGGTGCGAAAGTGGCTCATATGTTGTCGCCATTTATGCTAAAGCGTTGTTTTGCATGTTTATTAACAACAGTCGGCTGCTATTTTATTTACCAAGGTGTGCAAGCCTTTGGCGCATGATTGTCCGTTTTGACTGACAAAATTGGCTTTGTTGACACAAGATTGTCAGACAATGTCATGTTCAATTAGGTTGCTTATCGTTTCTAATGCAAATAGATTGAGTGTAAATCTGAACATTGCATCTTATAAAAAAAAGATAGGAACAGTATGCAACAACAAGAAGCGGACAGTTTGTCAGAACAAATTGCCAAACACATCGGTGAACAAATCATTCGCGGTGAGTTGGTCGAAGGCGAGCGTATTCAGGAACTCAGAATTGCGGCCGAATTGGATGTGAGCCGTGGCTCTGTTCGTGAAGCTTTATTGATTTTAGAACGGACCCAGCTCATTGAAATCTACCCGCGACGTGGCGCCTTAGTCTCTGAAATGTCGGCTTTACAAGTGCGCTCATTATTTGATATTGCAGCATTATTGTTGGGTCAAATTGTGCATCGTATGGCGGAAACGTGGCGCAGCCATGAAGCTGAGCGTATTCAGTTATTACTTGAACAATTAGACGTGGAAACTCGCCAAGGCAATACTGAAAAGTTTTATGATCTGATTTTTCAGGGCATGGCTCGTCAGCATGAAATGGTGGGAAATACCTACCTGATGCGTTATTACCAAGAATTGTTGCCATCACTCAGACGTAGTTATTTCCTGACACTGAATATTTCACGACGTGAACTACAAGAATCTTTTGATTTGTTTAAATTAGTGACTGATGCAGTTTTAATCAGAAAATCACATCAAGCCACTTTATTTATGGAAGATTTTTGTCGACACTTACGCAACCTTGTGTTGGAATCACTAACACGGATGAAACAAATCGAATTAGCGTGGGCGAGACGTTCACGCCGCTGATCAGGACATTATGCGTTTAAGCAGTTTAAAACTTTCCGGCTTCAAATCTTTTGCCGATAGCACAACTCTAAAATTTGAAGGCAACCGTAGTGCGGTTGTTGGACCGAACGGCTGTGGTAAATCCAATGTGATTGATGCCATTCGTTGGGTTATGGGTGAATCCAGTGCCCGTCAATTGCGTGGTGGCACCATGCAAGATGTTATTTTTACCGGAACGGCAAAGCGTAAACCAGTCGGGATGGCGAGTGTTGAACTGCGTTTTGATAACACCTATGGCAAGTTAGGTGGTGCTTATAATGCCTATACTGAACTGGCAGTTCGCCGTCAGGTCAATCGTGATGGTAAATCCGAATATTTCCTCAACGGCACCAAATGCCGCCGTCGTGATATTACTGATATTTTCTTAGGTACCGGTTTAGGTCCGCGTTCGTATGCGATTATTGAACAGGGCATGATCAACCGTTTGGTCGATGCCAAACCTGAAGAAATGCGTGTGTATATTGAAGAAGCCGCTGGGGTTTCTCGCTATCAAGCTCGTCGTCGTGAAACTTTACAGCATCTAGAACACACCACTCAAAATTTAGAACGTCTCGAAGACATTGCATCAGAACTGAAGTCTCAGTTGAAAACCTTAAAGCGGCAGTCTGAAACGGCAGTGCAATACAAAGAATTAGAAACCCAGATTCGTACCATTAAGATCGAAGTGCTGTCTTTCCAATGTGAACAAAGCACGCGTTTACAGCAAGAATACACGCTTCAGATGAATGAGCTCGGGGAAACCTTCAAACTGGTTCGTTCTGAGCTGAACACCCTAGAGCATGACTTATCTTCCACCAGTGCTTTATTTCAACGGCTTATTCAACAGTCCACGCCATTACAAAGCGAATGGCAACAGGCGGAAAAGAAACTGTCTGAGTTGAAAATGGCGCTGGAGCAAAAACAGGGTTTATTTGCACAAAATTCGGCAAGTTTGGTGGAGCTTGAAAAGCAAAAAGCCCAAACCAAAGAACGTTTACAGCTATTAGAGTTACAACTGGAAACGCTGCAAGAACAGCAAGATGGATTTGTTGAGCAATTACAGCGTCAAGAAAGCAGTAGTCAAGATCAGACTCAACAATTGGCCGATTTGAAAGCTCAGCATCAACAAGCAGTTCAACAATTTGAACAATGCCGTGGGCAAGTCGAAAAGCAGCAACAGCAAAAGCTACAGATGTTGGCGCAGAGTGAACAATTGACCAAAAATATTGGTCGTATTGAGCAACAACGTGAGACTCTGCAACAGCAACGAGGTCAAATTCAGCATCAGGCGCAGCAAGATGAGTTGGAGCAGTATCAGCAAGATAAGCAGCAGCTCGAACAGCAAATTGTGCAACAAGAGCTGGTGATTGCCGAAACTCAAGCACAGCTTGCAGCTGCACAAGAACAGCAGGCACAGCACAAAAATACGGTGTTGCAGCTAAAGTCAGAAATACAGGTGCTGTTGTCAGAGCAGAAAAACCTAAATCAATTAATGATTAAAGCTAGTCCAAAGCAGCAAAGCCAGCGTCAACATTTAATGCAGCAGTTGCAGTTGAGCACACAAGGTAAACAGCATGCACAACTGGTCGAGAAATTTTTGTCTAAATGGCTGAGTGCCCAAGTCTTGGGACACAGTGATAATTTTCAAGACAGTGTTGCACGTCAGGTCAAAGGCAGTCACCACACCGCAGCACAAATCGTTGGATTAGATGCTTTGGCGACGTGGATTGAAGCACCACAGCTTTCAATCTGGCAGCAAGTCGCAATTGCCGAAACATTGCCGATGGCATTGAGCCATCAGGCTAAACTGGCTGCTGGTCAGTCGATACTCACGCTCGATGGTTATCATGTCGGTGCAGATTGGGTGATTGGTCTAGATTATGATGAGGACAGCCAAGCAGGCCAAGGTGCATTGAGCCACCGTATTCGCTTAGATGAATTGACTGAATTACTTGCAGAGCAGCAGCCAAAGCTAACGCAACTAGAAGGCCAATTGCCTGAGTTGCAAAATGCCGTACAAGCTTTACAGCAAAATCTGCAACAGCAACATAGCCAATTAAAAAATTGGCAAAAAGACATTCAAAATGCTGATGTTGCCATTGCGAAGGTACAAAGTTCCAATCAGGCTTTTGCATTACAAAAGCAGCAGTTAGAAGATCAATTACAGCAACTTGAAGCACAGCTTGAAGAAGATGCCATGCAAAAAGACGATTTGGAAATAGATCTGCATGCGCTGACAATGAAGCTTGAGCAAGCCTTGCCAAATTATAAGACCTTGCAATTCCAAGTTGAGGAATTGAGTCTAGCGCTGGAAAGTGCTCAGCAAGTGGCATTACACAGTCAGCAAGAATTGGAAATCGTGCGTCGTCAGTCTGTACAGACGAAACAACAGATTGAATTATTAGAAAAAGACACGGTCTTTTTAAAAGCGCAAACTCAGCAAATTATTGGACAGATGGAACAGGCGAAGAAATTTGTCGATCCAGTACAGTTAGAATTGCCTGCGCTTGAGTCACAGTATTCTGAACAGGCTCAAGTCACTGAACGTTTACAAAAAACCTGGAATGACTGGCAGCTTGAACTGAATAATGTTCAGAGCAAACAACAGACATTGACGGAACAACGCCATTCACATCAACAGCAAGATGAAAAATTGCGTACGCAATTGGAAGAAAAGCGTTTGGCTTGGCAATCCGCGCAGTCTGATTTGCAGCATTATTCTGAACAGCTGAAAGAAATGAACAGCGAAATGCTGACAGGTTTAAGCATTGATGTGGTATCCCATCAGCAAAAACTAGAAAAAGCACAGCAGCAGTTTGATAAATTGGGTGCAGTCAACTTGGCTGCGGCAGAAGAATATACTGAAGTTTCTAAACGCTTTGATGATTTAAGCCACCAAATTGATGACTTGCAAAAGACCGTTGAACAACTGCAAGCCGCGATGAAAAGCATTGATCAGGAAACTCGAAAGCTGTTTATGACTACTTTTGATAAGGTCAATGCTGAACTTCAAGAGTTGTTTCCGAAAGTATTTAATGGTGGTGAAGCAAGTTTAAGCCTTGAAGATGGTTGGCAATCAGGTGTAAAACTGATGGCACGACCACCGGGTAAACGAAATAGCTCTTTGGCATTATTGTCGGGTGGTGAAAAGGCACTGACCGCATTGGCTTTGGTTTTTGCGATTTTCCGCCTAAATCCTGCACCATTTTGCGTTTTAGACGAAGTCGATGCACCTTTAGACGATGCAAATGTAGGAAGATTTTGTAATCTTGTAAAAGAGCTTTCAGAACAAGTGCAATTTATCTACATTACACACAATAAACTGGCAATGACAATGGCAACTGACTTACTTGGTGTGACCATGCCAGAACCAGGAACTTCAAAATTAGTGACTGTGAATATTGAGCAGGCCAAAGAATACGGTTTAGCTGCGGAGGCATAACATGGAAATCACCACTATAGCTGGGATTGTAATCGCTGTAATTATCATGGTTGTGGGCATTCGAATGATGTTTCGTAAACCTGCAGATGCAGCGCCATCACTCGACACTGAATTACATATTGACCCTGATAGTCAGCAACCTGTTATTCCGCGCCATGTACGAAATCAGTTAAATACACCTGAAACCACGCAACGTGTAGAGCCGACCTTAGCTGAGGAAAAAGTCACAGCGGTTGAAACGACTGAAACTGTTCAAGCGAGTGTGACTCCAAAAGCAACGGCAACGGAACAAGCAGAGCAGAGCGTTGAGGCTACGGCAAAGACTGAGACGACTACGATGGATCCCGTTTCAGTTGAAAACGCTCAAACTGCAACAGAAGACAGTACATTGTCTACCGAAGTAACTGAATCTACAACTGTTGCATCTGTAGCCGCCGATGCCAATGACGCAGCGACTGCTGCGACGGACGTTCAGGCTGATGCTGTTCCTGCAGAAAAAGCGCCAGAATTTAGTGTAAATAGCGCAATTGAAAAAGCTGAAATTAGCGATTTTGATGAAGAAAGCAGTATTTTGGATGCGCATTTACATGAACAAAAAATTGTTGATGAAGAAAGTGCTTTAGCGACTGCGGAAACTTATATCGCCTTAAATGTGTTCCCTGATAGCCGTGCCTTGTCAGGTGAAAAAGCATTAAAAGTGTTACTGAAATACGGTTTACGCTTTGGCGAAATGGCCTGTTTCCATCGCTATGATGAAGAAGGTACAAAGTTATTATTCTCTGTATTGCAAATGAATAATGATGGCGCTGCGCAAGGTTTTGATCTTGAAACTTTATCGACTGAAGAAGTAAAAGGTTTGGCTTTCTTCTTGGCGCTGCCACACAGCGATGTGCAAAATGCCTTTGATACCATGGACAGCATTTCACGTCTAATTGCACGTGAAATTGACGGTACTGTGTATGATCAAAATAACCAAGAATTTACACCGCAGATGCGTGAACATTGGCGTCATCAAGCGATTGATTATCGTCAAGGTCAAGCTATCGAAGTCTAAGCGTCTTTGATTGAAACTCACCGAGTGGGTTTCTATAATAGCAACAGATAATGAAATTTGAGGGCGGAGCATGAACCGCCCTTTTTTATGGTGAATGTATGACACAACAATCAACTGTCGTTGCACAGATGCGACAACTGATTCAACTCTTGGCGAAGCATAACCATGCCTACTATGTCATGGACACGCCAGAAATTGAGGACAGTGAATATGATCAACTTTTTCACCAATTAAAAGCTTTAGAAGAGCAATACCCTGATTTAGTCCAACCTGATACACCAACTACAAAAGTGGGTGGAAAGGCCTTGTCTAAGTTTGAATCTGTAACCCATGCAGTACCCATGTTGTCATTGGGTAATGTATTTAATGCAGAAGATTTATTTGCCTTTGCGCGCCGCGTAGAAGAGCGCTTACCGAATCAAAAAATTGAATATGATGTCGAATTAAAATTTGATGGACTGGCGATTTCTCTCTGGTATGAAAATGGCATTTTAGTCCGTGGTGTGACACGGGGTGATGGTGAAACTGGGGAAGACATTACCCAAAATGTAAAAACCATTCGTAATATGCCTAAAGTACTGACTTCTACACAGACTGATATTCCAAGTCTGCTTGAAGTTCGCGGTGAAGTCCTGATGCCAAAATCAGGCTTTGAAAAGCTTAATGCTGAAAATGAAGCTAAAGGTGAAAAAACCTTTGCCAATCCACGAAATGCAGCAGCAGGAAGCTTACGTCAACTCGACCCTGCAATTGCGGCTTCACGTCCATTGGCTTTTTATGCTTATGGCATTGCACAGTGCGAACCACATCATGGTCAAACCACCATGTCTGCTAGCTTAGAATGGCTGACGCAGTTTGGTTTTGCTGTCGGTGAACGTCACTTTATTTGTGACAGCATTCAGGACGTTCAAGCTGCGTATGAGCAAATGATCATTGATCGTCCAAGCCTGAGTGTTGAAATTGATGGCATGGTGATTAAGGTAAATAGCCTGAAGCAGCAGCAAACATTGGGTTTTTTAAGTCGTGAACCACGCTGGGCAACGGCATATAAATTCCCTGCAGTCGCAGCGCTGACGACAGTTGAAAATATTGATTGGCAAGTGGGGCGTACAGGGACTTTAACCCCAGTCGCGCGTTTAAACCCTGTGGCAGTCGGTGGCGTAACGGTTTCCAATGTCACTCTACATAATATTGGTGAAATTCACCGTTTAGATGTCCGTGTGGGTGATACAGTCAGTGTCTACCGTAGTGGCGATGTGATTCCAAAAGTGGAAAAAGTATGGCCTGAATTCCGTCCCTTAGATACGGTAGAAGTTCAGTTACCTGCATGTTGCCCAGTCTGTGCATCTCCTGTCGTGATGCCAGAAGGTGAAGCCTTGGCACGTTGTTCAGGTGGATTGTACTGTGCTGCACAGCGCATTGAGGCGATTCGTCACTTTGTATCGCGTAAAGCTATGGACATTGAGGGCTTAGGCGACCGTTGGGCGGAATCACTTTTACATTTGGATTTGCTCAAAGATGTTGCTGATATTTATAGCTTGCCTGAGCATCGTGAAAAATTACTGACCATTGAAAAAATGGGTGAAAAGTCGGTTCAAAACCTCATCGATTCTATTGAAAACAGTAAGAAAACGACACTAGGTGCATTTATTTATGCACTCGGCATTCGAGGCGTGGGTGAAACCACGGCACGCATGCTCGCCAATACTTTCCAAACCTTTGATGCGATTCGCCATGCAGATCTCGAATCCTTGAAGAAAACACCAGACGTTGGTGATATTACCGCAGAATGGATTGTCGACTTTTTCCAAGCGCCGCATAATCTCGAAGTGGTTGATCGTTTGTTGGCAGCAGGGATTCATTGGGATGCACCCGTTGCGCCAAGTCGTCAGCCACTGAATGGTGAGAGTTGGGTGATTACAGGGACCTTGAGTACCATGGGTCGTGATGAAGCGACGCAAATGCTTCAAGCCTTAGGCGCACGTGTTAGTGGGAGTGTTTCGGGTAAAACCAAATGTGTGGTTGCTGGTGAAAAGGCAGGTTCTAAATTAGAAAAGGCTGAAAAGCTGGGTGTACCTGTGATGAGTGAAGAAGAGTTTATTGCATTTGTACAACAGCATAATGCTTCTTAAGTATTGAAAATCAAACTTGAAAAGGTTGTGACTTTTGAACAAACGCCTGATGCATTGCATTGGGCATTTTTATTTGAGTGCTTAAGGATGATTGAGTGAGCTATCAGTTGTTGGTTTCAGACAGCATCCTTTAAAGTTACTCACTAAGCATTATGTTAAAGCGTGAATGTATTGAGATACAATTTTAGCTATAAAAAAAGCAGCCCTTAGGCTGCTTATTTTTATTCAGTGATCACATTATTCTTGATCAACTTTCATCGGTTTTACATCCATTTCTTGATAGGAAACCAACTTAGTTTTGTGTTTCCACTTATAACCGAACCAAATGGCAAGGAATAAGAAAATACCAATATAGGTAGAAACAACGGCTAACCACTCACCATCTAAAACGGCTTGATAGTTTTGACCAAGGACCACGATGGCACACAAAATAAAGGCAAACCACGGTGCAAATGGGAAGAATTTTGCACGGTAAGCAAGATCTTCTAATTTATTGCCTTGAGCCAAGTAGCCTTTACGGAAGCGATAATGTGAAACTGCAATACCGAGCCACACAATAAAGCCACACATACCAGACATGTTCAGTAACCAATTAAAGACCGCTTGTTCACCGATAAAGGTGGTTAAGAAGCACAGTGCCGCAATCGCTGTTGTTGCATAAAGTGCATTCATTGGTACACCACGTGCATCTAAGCGACCAAAGACTTTCGGCGCACTGCCTTTACGTGCCATATCAAACAGCATACGAGTAGAGGAGTACATACCAGAGTTACCCGCTGATAAAATCGCAGTCAAGATCACCGCATTCATCACCGATGCAGCAAAAGCAAAACCTGCTTTTTCATACAGTAAGGTAAATGGTGATAGTGCAATATTTTCAGAAGATGCCGCTTGTAATAAACGTGGGTCATCATAGGCAATCAGTGTGCCGATAATGAAAATACACACGATATAAAACAACAAGATCCGCCAGAAAATTTGCTTGATGGCAATAGGGATGGTCTTTTCAGGATCTTTCGATTCACCTGCAGCCACACCAACCATTTCAGTCCCTTGGAAAGAGAAACCGGCAATCATGGCTACACCAATCAAGGCAGATAAACCACCGACAAATGGGGCTTCACCCTTGCTCCAATTGGCAAATGTTTCTACACCCGGTGTCAGCATGATTTTGCCAATCATAAACAAACCGATAATGATAAAGGCAACAATTGCGAGCACTTTAACGAGCGAGAAGAAGAATTCTGATTCACCGAAGCCTTTTACGGTCAGCGCATTAATGGCAAAGACGATTGCGAGGAAAATCGCACTCCAGTAGAAGCCCGGAATATCTGGAAACCAGAATTTCATAATGAATTGGACTGCAACCAATTCAAATGCCACGGTAATTGCCCAGTTGTACCAATAGTTCCAACCCAAAGCGAAGCCGAAACCACCCTCGACATATTTGGTGCCGTAGGTAAAGAATGCACCCGAAGTTGGGTTATGTGTTGCAAGCTCACCTAAGCTGGTCATCAAGAAATAAATCATGATACCAATTAAGCAGTATGCGAGCAGGGCGCCACCCGGGCCTGCATTGGCAATGGTTGCACCAGAGGCAAGGAATAAGCCTGTACCAATTGATCCGCCAATTGCAATCATGTTGAGATGGCGAGCACCCAACTTACGCTGAAGCTGAGCTGGTTTTTGAGTTTCGCTCATCATTGTTCCTTAAGATTTTTTTGCGTGCTCGCAAACAAGACTTTAAATCCTTGTTGGTCGGCTTTGATTGTACATTGACCATAATGCTGCTCAATTAAAGTCGGATAATTGAGGAATCGGTTGGCAACAATCCAAAGCTCACCCCCAGACTTTAAATGTCTGCGCGAAGTTTTGCATAGATTTTCACTGGCATTGTAGTCGGTTTGAATCCCTTGATGGAAGGGTGGATTGCTGACTATGGCATGTAAAAATAGTGGTGCATCCTCGATTCCTGTGACCGCTTTAATCTCAAGTTGTTCAGGTTCAAGCAAATTTTGTTCAAATGTCATTTGTGTAGACGCTAGTGCAAAGGCATCTACATCCATGGCAAAAATACGATTTTTAGGATTCAGTTTGGCTAAATATGCACTGATAACACCCGCTCCACAGCCAAAATCAGCAATTTTGCCCGAAGTCATCTGTGATAAATAAGGCAATAAGGTAGCCGTACCCACATCTAAACGGTTCTGGCTAAATACGCCCGGCAGTGCGCAAATCGTAAGCTCACCATTTGGGGTTTCAACTGGATATTTTTGCACCCAATCTTGCAGTGGCTTCAGTGTGACAGTTTTTTCCAATAGGGTTTGCCACATTTGACAGTGACGCGCGCTATCAATTTTTAGTGTTTTACCAAAGGGCTGTAATTGTTTTGCAGCGCGTTCAACACCGCCTTTTTTCTCACCCACGAGGAAAATAGATGCACCTTGAGCAAGATGACTTGCGACATTGTGTAATAAATAATTTAGCAGTTCTTTTGATTTCGGAACAAAAATAACCGCTTGATCAAACTGACCTTCAGGAAAATCGACACCAAAATGGACGTTTGACTGTTGATTTTGAAAGTACTGAAAATCATTAAAATTCCAGCACCAAATCGATGGCTTAATATTGTCATTCAATTGACTGAGTAAGTCATCTGTCGGTGCATTTACGAAAAGCACGCGATCTTGTAATAAATCGATCTGTCGTATAACGACTTCACTTGTGAGATCCATAGATTTCTCCATCATAAAAAACACTGCCTAGGGTGGAACCTAGGCAGTGTTCTTTGACAAATGAACTTACTTCTTCACTTCAGGAAGAACAATATTCAAAATAAGGGCAGCGATACCACCAGTGGCAACGCCTGAACTGAAGATATTACGGAACAATTCAGGAAGATGTTCAAGAATTTGTGGTACTTGTGCAACACCTAGACCCAATGCCAATGAAATCGCAATGATTAATAGTGCGCGGCGATCTAAATGAATGCCTGACAAAATATTGATACCCGAGGCTGCTACAGCACCAAACATTACCATCACAGCACCACCAAGCACGGCTTGTGGAACCGCTTGAATGACACCTGCTACAGCAGGAAGTAAGCCTAAAATAACCAAAAGGGCAGCAATCCAAATGCCCACATAGCGGCTTGCAACACCTGTTAACTGAATGACACCGTTGTTTTGCGCAAATACAGAACTTGGGAACGTGTTAAAGATACCGGCAAGGAATGAGTTTGCACCATTCACCAATACACCACCTTTAATACGCTTCATCCATTCAGGACCATCTACAGCTTGATTTGAAAGCTTAGAAGTCGCGGTAATATCACCAATCGCTTCCAAGGATGTCACAAGGTAGATAAATGCCATTGGAATGAACAAGCTCCAAGAGAAGCTTAAGCCAAAGTGCATCGGTGTTGGAATTTGAACCAGTGGCGCATCTTTTAAACCATCAAAGTTTAAATGACCCATAAAGCCTGCAAGGATGTAACCCACGACTAAGGCAATCAGGATGGCAGAACTCTTTACCCATGTAATACGTACACGGTTCAGTAAAATGATCAGTGCCAAAACGGTACAAGACATGATGAGGTTGTCTGCATTGGCAAATGTTTTATCGCCCATGGCTTGATAACCACCACCCATGCTGATCAGGCCTTCTTTAATTAAAGTCAGACCAATCAATAACACCACGATACCTGTTACCAATGGAGTGATCAGTTTTTTCACCCACGGTAAGATCCGTGATACGCCCATTTCAATGAATGAACCCGCGATCACCACACCAAAGATAGATGCCATCACTGCTTCTACAGGTGTACCTGCCGCAACCATTGCAGAACCAATACCGATAATAGGACCAATAAAGTTAAAGCTGGTTCCTTGTACAATCAGGAGACCTGCACCAAATGGACCGACTTTTTTACATTGTAAAAAGGTTGCGATACCAGAGATCACCAATGACATCGAAAGAATCATATTGGTGTCTTCTTTTGACACACCAAGTGCCAAACAGATCAGCAGACCCGGCGTCACAATTGGGACAATAATGGCCAATAAATGTTGAAACGCAGCGAGGAAAGCAATAAAAGGTTTTGGTCGATCATTCAATCCATAGACTAAATCGAGTTGATCTTTTGCTTCGGGAGATTGGTTTAAATCAGACATGCGGCACTGAAAATTAAGGCTAGGTGGCGCTATTCTAATCTGTTTACACAGCTTTACAAAACCAAAAGCGTGCCAGTCGTCAAAAAAAATGCGATTGTCAATAAACTGTCACTACTAAAATCTATATTTTTTCTGTATAATTTGCCCTCAAACTTTAGGCGTATCGAATTCACATGTCAGATATTAAAACTCTCCGTAACATTGCCATCATCGCGCACGTCGACCATGGTAAAACTACTCTTGTAGACAAACTTTTACAGCAATCAGGTGCTCTTGGCGATCGCGCAGGCGAGATCGAACGTGTAATGGATTCTGGCGCTATTGAAAGCGAACGTGGTATTACCATTCTTGCAAAAAACACTGCAATCAAATGGTTAGACAAGCGTACTAACACTGAATACCGTATCAATATCGTGGATACCCCGGGACACGCCGACTTCGGTGGTGAAGTAGAACGTGTAATGTCAATGGTTGACTGCGTACTTCTTCTTGTTGACTCTCAAGAAGGCCCAATGCCACAAACTCGTTTTGTAACGCAAAAAGCGTTCGCACGTGGTTTGAAACCAATCGTAATTATTAACAAAGTCGACAAGCCAAACGCGCGTCCTGACTGGGTAATTGACCAAGTATTCGATTTGTTCGACAACCTTGGTGGTTCTGACGAACAGTTAGACTTCCCAGTTGTATATGCTTCAGGTCTTCGTGGTGTGGCTGGTCCATCTCCAGAAGAACTTGCTGAAGACATGACTCCATTGTTCGAAACAATTGTAGACATCGTTGAACCACCAGCGGTTGACGTTGACGGTCCATTCCAAATGCAAGTGTCTTCACTTGATTATAACAGCTTCGTAGGTGTTATCGGTGTTGGTCGTATTCAACGTGGTTCAGTGAAATTAAACACTCCTGTAACTGTAATCGACAAAGACGGTAAAACACGTAATGGTCGTATCTTAAAAATCATGGGTTACCATGGTTTAGAGCGTATCGATGTTGAATCAGCTTCTGCTGGTGACATCGTTTGTGTAACGGGTATTGATGAACTTCATATCTCTGACACAATCTGTGATCCAAAAGCTGTTGAAGCTTTACCTGCACTTTCTGTAGACGAACCTACAGTATCGATGACTTTCCAAGTAAACAACTCACCGTTTGCTGGTAAAGAAGGTAAATTCGTAACTTCACGTAATATCCGTGAACGTCTAGATCGCGAATTGATTCACAACGTAGCATTACGTGTTGAAGATACTGACAGTCCTGACCGTTTCAAAGTGTCTGGTCGTGGTGAGCTTCACCTTTCAGTTCTTATTGAAAACATGCGTCGTGAAGGCTTCGAAATGGGCGTATCACGTCCACAAGTAATCATCAAAGAAATTGATGGTGAAAAACAAGAGCCATACGAAAACGTAACGTTTGACGTTGAAGAGCAGCACCAAGGCGCTGTAATGGAGCAAATGGGTCACCGTAAAGGTGAAATGACCAATATGGAAGTTGACGGTAAAGGCCGTATCCGTATTGAAGCAACTGTTCCTTCACGTGGTTTGATTGGTTTCCGTTCTGAATTCTTAACAATGACTTCAGGTACAGGTATCATGACTTCAAGCTTCTCGCACTACGGTCCAATGAAACAAGGTACTGTTGCGAAACGTCAAAACGGTGTGTTGATTTCTATGGTTCAAGGTACTTGCTTGGGCTATGCATTGTTCAGCTTACAAGACCGCGGCCGTCTATTTGCGCGTCCACAGTTAGAAGTTTATGAAGGTATGATCGTTGGTATTAACTCACGTTCAGACGACATGACTGTTAACCCAACTAAAGCGAAACAGTTAACTAACGTACGTGCTTCTGGTACTGATGATGCGTTGACTCTTGTTCCTGCAATTGAATATACGCTTGAACAAGCGCTTGAATTCATTGAAGATGACGAATTAGTTGAAGTAACGCCTAAGTCAATCCGTATCCGTAAACGCTGGTTGACTGAAAACGAACGTAAACGTAACCGTAACGGTTAATTTTACAGTTTCAAAAAAACCGCTGACTTAGGTTAGCGGTTTTTTTATGCATGGGTGTTTTGAATAAAAAGGGAAAACTTGAATGACTTTATTCATTTGATCCGACATGCATAATTTTGATAAATCCTTTTTAATAGAGTGAATGACTATAGTGAAAAATGTTTTGTGTGAATTTTTATACATGGCATTTAGAATCCAATAAAAACCAAGTAAATTAGGTGGAAATAGTTATACAGATATAATGTATACTTCGTCACATAAATTAAAGTCAAAAAATAACTGGAGATTTAGATGAGTATTGTTCAAGAATTCCGCGAATTTGCGGTAAAAGGCAACATGATTGATTTGGCTGTCGGTGTAATCATCGGTGGTGCATTTGGTAAAATTGTCGATTCATTGGTGAAAGACATCATCATGCCATTGATTACTGTGATCACTGGCGGTGGTGTGGATTTCACACAAAAGTTCTTTGTTTTGGGGGACAACCCAAATAATTTACAGTCTTTAGATGAGTTGACCAAAGCTGGGGTGAACGTCCTGACTTATGGTAACTTCCTTACGATTTTAATTAACTTCATCATTTTGGCATGGGTGGTGTTCTTAATGGTGAAAATGATTAATCGTATGCGCCGTAAACAAGAAGAAGCAGCGCCAGAACCAGCAGCAACGCCAGAAGATATCGAGTTACTACGTGAAATTCGTGATGAATTGAAAAAACGTCAGTAATCGAACGGTTAAAATAAAACGGCACATCAAGTGCCGTTTTTTATGTCTGAGACTTATCGAAAGACTGGTTTTTGTACAATTTTGACTTTATGATGCGCGCTGATTGAATAGCTGTGGTGATGCCGAATGAATCAATTATTTGTCTATGGGACGCTCCGTCCAAATCATGAAAATGCCCATCTTTTAGAGCGTATAGGTGGAACATGGCAAAAAGGCTATGTGCATGGCGTGGTGCATATTTTGGATTGGGGACCTGACAAAGGCTTATTCGCCATTGTTTTAGATCCGCAAGCAGCAGCAGTTGAAGGATATTTTTTTAGCAGTGAAAAATTAACCGAACATTGGGATGCGTTGGATGAGTTTGAAGGGATACAGTATCAGCGTGTCAAAGTGAATGTACAGCTAGATTCAGGTGAGCAGACGACAGCATGGGTCTATGAAATGAAAAACGCAGCTTAAGGGCTGCGTTTTAAGTTGGACTGCTGTAAACAGCGGCTTAATCCATCCGAAACTTAATTTCTAATAAGTGCCAGCCGAACTGGCTTTTAATTGGGCCATGCAGTTCACGTTCAGGTAGGGTAAAAACCGCTTTATCAATTGGCCCAACCAACTGGCCTTTTTTAATGTCACCGAGCTCACCACCTTTTTTACCCGAAGGGCATGTCGAATGCTGCTTTGCAATTTTGGCAAAGTCCGCACCGCCTTTGATTTTCTTTTTCAGTTGCTCACATAGTTCTTTATCTTTGACTAATATGTGGCGAACAATCGCAGACTTCATGCTTTATTTCCTTTTAGGGTTTTCTTAGTCAGCATTTTAACCTTTTTTAAAGGTTGGCACTCAGGGCAAAACACCGAAGCACGCTGTCCCAGTTTGATATTTTGCAATGTGGTTTCACAGTTGATGCACATTTCACCTGCGCGTCCGTAGGCGAGTAGGGTTTGTTGGAAATAACCATTTTCGCCCATCGCATTGCTGTAATCGCGTAAAGTTGAACCGCCTAAATCAATCGCCTGTTTTAAAATGCGTTTGATTTCGATGACCATTTTCTCAACTTGTTCAAAACTCAAACTTGATGCTGGCTGTGCAGGGTGTATGCCGAGGTTAAATAGGCTTTCCGTTGCATAAATATTGCCGACACCGACCACGATATGATTGTCCATGATCGACACTTTGATACCGGTCTGCTTATTTTTAAATTTTTGGAATAAGTATTCAGCATTAAACGCATCACTCAGCGGTTCAGGGCCAAGCGTGTCAATCAGTTTGCTTTGAGACCATGCATCTAACCACAAAATACAGCCAAAACGCCGTGGATCATGATAGCGTAATTGCATATCTTCAAAATGAATCACCAGATGATCATGCTTTCGTAATGCTTCATGACCTTCACAAATCCGAAAACTGCCAGACATGCCTAAATGCCATAGCATGCTGTCTTGTTCAAATTCAGCCAAAATGTATTTTGATCGACGGCTGAGCTGAAGCAGCTTTTGTCCGACGAGTTTTTGAATGTCGTCAGGAATAGGCCAACGCAGGCTCGACTGAAAAACCTCAACTTTGAGAACCTTTTCATTCAATAATGGCAATAAACTGGTTTTAGTGGTTTCTACTTCTGGTAATTCAGGCATAAAGGTCGAAGCAATGGGTCATTCAAGTTATGCATACTATTGGGTCTAGCCCAACAGAATGCAAGTTTCATCGCGGTCTGAGGGGATGTTTGAACAGGCTATTGATTATTAATTGTGAGAATAGTAAACCAATAAGTCACGATGGTGAGTTTGAATAAGCGATCAGAATTTTAAAATTTAATTTTCAAAAATATAAGATATTGAAAAATAATAACTAAAAATATTGCATAACAATAGATTTATTTAAAATCATTTATTGATAAATTAAAGTTTTGTGAATGATAAAAATAATGCTGAGATAGAACGTGAAAAATTATGTAATTTTTGTGACATTAGATTTCAAGCCTTGTGGCTTGTCTAGAGACTCTCTCCAGATTTAGGTTTTACCATGAAAAAATACAGTCTAGCTCTTCTACCTGCATTTGTTGCAGCAGCCATGACACATGTTCACGCCGCAGAAGCATTCGACACTAAAGGTCAGTACATGCTCGGGGATTGGGATGGTAAACGTACCGAACTTGCACAACAAGGTGTGAAGTTTGAGGCCAATATTGCTGCTGATGCTGCCTATCTTGCCGATGGCGGTCGTAATCCGGGACATTCAGCAACGGTAGCCAGCCAATTGTGGTTAGGTACACAGCTTGATATGGAAAAACTCGCAGGTTGGGATGGCGTGACTGTGCGTGCTGTAATGACTGCACGTCAAGGTCAAAGTACCTCAGTTCGTGATTTGCAAGGAGATGTTCCTCAATTGGCAAATGCACAAGCCAATTTTGGTCGTGGTAATCAGGACAGTCGCTTAACTGAATTATCGATTGAAAAGAATTTTAAAGAACAAGGTATTAGTGTTAAAGCCGGTCGTCTTGGTGTCGGTATGGACTTTAACGTGATGGCGTGTGATTTTGCCAGCAATGCCTTTTGTGCTGCACAAATGGGTAAATGGCAAGGTTCTATGTGGATGAATACCCCAGTTTCACAATGGGGTGGACGTGTGAAATACCAAGCGACACCAGAACTTGCGGCACAAGTCGGTGTTTATGAATTTAACCCTGACAATGGTAATGCCAAAGCAGAAGGTCAAGGTTGGAGTCTAGATACAGATCATGCTGATGGCGTAACCATTCCCGTAGAATTGGTTTGGACACCAAAATCATTGGTCAATGGCTTACCGGGCAGCTACCGCTTTGGTGCGATGTACAACACTGCAGATAATGTAAAAAATCAAAAAGACATTATTTCGGGTGAAGCTGAAGATCGTACCTTTGGTGGTTGGGTAGCGATTGAGCAACAGTTAACGTCTACAGGTGAAGGCAAACGTGGTTTGCATAGCTTTGCCAATTTTACTTGGCATGATCGTGTCACCACAAAAGTTGATAACTCACAGCAGTTGGGTTTGAAATACATTGGATTGGCCGATCGTTTACCTAACGATATGGTCGGCTTGGGCGTGAACCGTGTGCATGTCAATGATCGACTTTCTGCTGAGAAATTTGATGCAAGTGCAGAATATAATGTCGAGTTGAACTATAGCCATAACCCGACGAAATGGTTGATGATTCGCCCTAGTTTACAATATGTGATTAACCCAGGCTCAACAAATCGAGTTGATGATGCTTTCCTAATTGGTTTAAGCTCTAAGGTAATCTTCTAATGTCAAAATAGGTGCTCTATGCAAAGTAAATTTAACGTCACATCATTTAAGACACATTTACTTTGCCTGACGGCATGTATTAGCCAACAGCTGTATGCAGAAACAGGTTCTACGGAACCTGTTTTACTTCCTGAGATTACCATTGAAGCACCACGAACCAATACCACGTGGTTAAAAACACCTGCATCGGTATACCGTGTACAGCAGGCTGAAAATAATAACAATACGGGCGTCAATCTGTCTGAAACCTTAAAAGGTGTGCCCGGACTACAACTGAATAACCGTGAAAACTATGCACAAGACTTGCAACTGTCTATGCGAGGCTTTGGCGCACGTTCAACATTTGGTGTGCGTGGTATCCGTTTATATGTTGATGGAATCCCTGCGACTATGCCGGATGGGCAAGGACAGACGTCAAACATCGATATGAGTAGCTTAAATCATATCGAGGTATTGGGCGGGCCATTTTCTTCTTTATATGGCAACTCTTCGGGTGGGGCAATCTTAACAACAACCAAGCAAGGTACTGGAAAAGACTCGATCGAACTCGGCTATTCGGGCGGCAGTCATAATAAAAGCCGTGCTGATATTGTGCTGCAAGGTGGCTCAGAACAGGCCAATGAACCTAGCTATGTTGTCAGTTCTTCTTATTTTGAAACCGATGGGTACCGTGATCATAGTGCCGCAAATAAGGTACTTAGCAATGCAAAACTGACTTGGGATCTGGATGATGGTTCCAAGGTCAATTGGATTGTGAATCATGTGGATATCAATGCCGATGATCCACAAGGGTTGACTCGGGAGAAATTGCGTCAAAATCCGAAACAGCAAGTAGCATTTTTAAAGCAGTTTGATGTACGTAAAGAAATTAACCAAACTCAAACGGGCTTAACATGGAAAAAACCATTGAATGATCAGCATGAACTTAATGCAATGGTATATATGGGGCAACGTGATGTAACCCAGTATCAATCGATTCCTAAAGGTGAGTATTCAATCAATTTAGGCTTAGATGAAGATGGAAATCCAATATCATCAACAAGTCAAAGAAACCCTCGCCATGCAGGCGGTGTGATTGATTTTAGCCGTGACTATTATGGAACAGATATTCGCTGGACAGGCAAAGACCTCTTGCCGAATACGCGTTTAACTGCAGGCCTTGCCTTTGATTACATGGATGAAGACCGTAAGGGCTATGAAAATTTTGATGCCAATGACAATTATGGCGTGAAAGGTGATTTACGCCGTGATGAAAATAATACCTTGTGGAATTTAGATCCCTATGTACAAGCTTCGTGGAATTTTTTACCCAATTGGACTTTAGATACAGGGCTACGATATAGCAATGTACACTATGAGTCTAAAGATCATTATCAGCAGCAAGCAGTATATGCAGCAGATAAAGACAATGGTGACGACAGCGGTAAAACTGACTATGACAAAGTTTTACCTTCAGCAGCGTTAAGCTGGAATATTGCACCTCAACTGAATGCCTATGTCAGTTATGCCAAAGGTTTTGAAACACCGACCTTTACAGAAATGGCCTATTCTAAAGATGACGGCATGAATTTTGATTTAAAACCGGCCAGTAGCGATAACTACGAGCTTGGGCTTAAATCACAAAATGCATGGGGGAATTTCACTGCAGCAGTGTTCCAAAGTAAAACCCAAGATGACATCGTCTCTGCAGGAAGTATCAATGGTCGTGCAACCTATAAAAATGCCGATAAAACCTTACGTGAAGGTGTTGAGCTTTCGTGGAATAAACAGCTATGGCGAGATTTAAGCGCGCAAGCAAGCTACAGTTATATCGATGCCACTTTTGATGCCGCAATTCCTGACAGTGATGTCGTCAAAGGCACTTATATACCGGGTATCGCCAAAAACCAAGCGTTTGCCGCACTGAATTGGCAGCCAGATATTGGCTTTAATGCCGGCCTAGATGTTCGCTATATGGATAAAGTCTATGTCGATGATGCCAACAGTGATGCCGCGTCGAGCTATACCGTGGTTTCTGCCAACGCAGGTTATGTGTGGAAACAAGCCGATTGGAAAGTTAAAACCTATGTACGTGCAGATAATTTGTTTGATGAGAACTATGTCGGTTCAGTGATCGTCAATGATGGAAACGGACGCTTCTTTGAACCCGCGGATGGTTTGAATTGGAGTGCAGGATTAAGTGTGACCAAAGCCTTCTAAAAGGAGAGTAATGTGGCGTTGTTATTTCAACCAATTCAGTTTGGAACATTGGGGCTGACTAATCGAATCGTGATTGCACCCAT
Source organism: Acinetobacter sp. YH12049 (assembly GCF_013419875.1). Classification (NCBI taxonomy): domain Bacteria; kingdom Pseudomonadati; phylum Pseudomonadota; class Gammaproteobacteria; order Moraxellales; family Moraxellaceae; genus Acinetobacter; species Acinetobacter sp. YH12049. The sequence continues at coordinate 61,702 of NZ_VOZH01000016.1, forward strand.
GTGTCAATATTCTGCCAATGAGCAAGGGGAGTTAAGCTATTGGCATGAACAACAATGGGCGAATTATGCCTTGTCAGGTGCCGGACTTTGTATCGTCGAGGCAACGGCTGTACAGGCAGAGGGACGCATTAGCTATGCAGACCTCGGTCTTTGGAATGATATGCAACGCGCACAGATGAAGGCACTATTGGCCAAGGTGAAATCACTTTCCCCTATGCCATTTGCTATCCAACTGGCACATGCGGGTCGTAAGGCATCGACAGATAAACCTTGGGCAGGACGTGGACAATTACCCCCAGATCATCCTCAAGGATGGCAAACTGTTTCAGCAAGTGAGTTGCCCTTTAATGTCACAGATCATGCACCCCATGCTTTAAGTCGAGATGAAATCCAGCAGATCATTCAAGACTTTGCCGATTCAGCAAAACGCGCGGTAGATGCAGGCTTTGACTTAATTGAGCTACATGCTGCACATGGTTATTTACTGCATCAATTTATGTCACCATTGTCGAATCATCGTAGCGATGAATATGGTGGCAGTTTGGAAAATCGCATTCGTCTAACCCTTGAAGTGTTCCAAGCCATGAAAAATGCCGTGCCTGAAGATTATCCAATAGGGGTACGTATTTCCGCAACTGATTGGATGGAATATACTGAAGCACCGAGTTGGGATCTAGACTCGGCTGTTGGTTTGTCAAAAGCGCTTGCACAACTAGGCACAGCCTATATTCATGTTTCTAGTGGCGGCTTAGATGTTGCGCAAAAAATTCAATTACAAGCCAGTTATCAAGTGCCTTTTGCTGAAGCCATTAAGCAAGCCGTTCAGGTTCCCGTAATTGCTGTTGGTTTAATTACCGAAGCAATGCAAGCCGAAGGCATCTTACAATATGGCATGGCAGATGCGATTGGTCTTGCTCGTGCAATTCAATATGACCCGCGTTGGCCATGGCATGCTGCTGCAGAACTCGGTGAAAATTTAAAAATTTCTCCGCAGTACTTACGCTGTCAGCCACATGCACAAAGAAGTCAATTTACGGCTTTCTAATTTTCAAAATTTATAGCGGTCCGATCTACACTCTCAGGTTGAGGGTGTGGATGGCTGAGTCTATTACACAGGATATTTCGTATGGTCTTTGAGGTGATTGGTCCAATCTTTTTTCTTTTGGCCTTGGGATATCTGTCTGTAAAATGCAGTTTATTGAGTAAAGAACAAGTTGGAACCATTGGTGCATTTGTGATTAAAATTGCACTGCCGGCTTTGTTTTTTCAGTCATTAGCTTCTAAAGATTTGCATCAAATTTGGTATCCTGGCTATTTCTTTGTTTATACCGGAGTCACATTTTTATTGTATGGCATGGCCTATTGGCTATTGTCGACACATTTTAAAAATAATATGTCGCAAACAGCGGTACTGTCATTAGGCGCTGGCATGTCAAATACAGGCTTAATTGGCACTGCAGTCCTAAGCTTATTGGTCGGTCAAAATGCGATGACCTATACCTCACTAATCGTCATCATTGAAAGTGTGCTGCTGATTCCAACGGTGCTAGTCCTTGCACAATTAGGAAGTTCACAGCAAAAAGCCAATATTGGCGACATCATCAAAAATACCTTAATGACCCTGTTAAAAAATCCACTCTTTGCAGGGGTAATGCTAGGGATTGGGTTTGCAATTTTCCAAATCCGTTTGCCTCATCAAATCAATGATGTACTGGCGATGTTAGGTCAAACGGCTTCACCATTGGCGCTGTTTGCAATTGGTGGTGGGATTGTCGGTATGAGCTTAAAGTATGTGAATGCTCAGAGCTTCTATTTGGTGATTTCAAGCAACTTGGTGATGCCTTTACTGACTTATTTAGGCTTACGTTATTTGACCGATGTCAGCCAAGAGATGTTATATGCAGGGACGATTATTGCCGCATTGCCGATGCCGACGATTTTTGCCATGCTTGGGCAAGTTTATGGCTTAAATGAAAAGACCTTAACGCCTTTGTTGATGAGTACCATCTTGGGATTTGTCGTAACAGGTGTATTAATCAGTCTGTGGTGGGCGTGATTTTGATCAGCTCAAGATTTTCTTAATCCCATGAAAAAGCCCTGCATATGCAGGGCTTTTTTTAATGCTTAATTAACTCTTTTTCGCATTGGCTTTAGGTGCTTTGGCTTGTTCAGCGATCATTTTATCCACGGTTGCCAAAGATTCTTTGGCTTGCGGAATATTTTCTTTGGCTAATGCGCTAAATATTTTTTTAGCTTCAGGCAAATTTTGCGGGATGATATTGCCATTTACAAACATATTGCCCACTGCCATCAATGCAGGGACATAACCTTTTTTCGCTAACTCTTGAATGCTATTTAGACCTTGCTGAATAGGCTTTTCATTTTTAGTTTTAAAGCCAGCACTGATATCATAAAGTGCTTTGGCATGAATCGCAGGGTAGTTGCCTTTTTTAATCAGCGGATCAAGTTTACTGAGTGCCAATTTATCTGACTCAGGTTTATTTTCTGCAAAAAGTAAAATGGCATAGTCGATGGAGGCATCTTCAAAACCAGCCGAAGATGCGCGTTCTAAATATTGTTTGGCCTTATTGGTATCTTGTTTTAAGCCCAGCGTGCCCGTTGCATAATTTTTACCTAACACATAGTTAGCAACTGGGTAGCCTTTGGCTGCAGCCTGTTCATAGAGTTGGATGGCTTTTTTCTCATCCTTCGCTACGCCTTGACCTGTTTGAGTAAGATAGCCCAAATTATAAGTGGCCTGAGCATTACCTTTTGCTGCAAGCTTGCTCAGTGTTTGGTAGGCGCCATTCATATCTTTGGCCTTGACCATAGCTTCCACTTTAGCAAATTCAGGATCGACGGCATCTGTTTTGGTTTCAGCAAAAGCCAATTGAGTGCTCATTGCTAAAATGCTTGCGAATAGGATTTTTTTCATCTTTAAACCTTTTATAAATCATACACATAATTCCGTTTATGTGTTTTGGTGGTTATTTTTGTCGGTTTTTACATCATAGGTAGATTTACGTAAATGTAAAGTGAGGAATTGTGATTTAAAGCGTTTTTATAAAATAATGTTGATTGCCCTTAGCGCTTTAAATGCTATGACTTTATTGCATTAAAAGCCTTTGCAAAAAAGCAGGACTCTGATTTAATCGCGCATTGTTATTTTCTCTGAGGCAGCGCGATGTTTATTAAAGGCATTAAACGCAATTACGATAAAATCAATGCAGATGAATCGATTGCAGATGAAGATAAAATTGATGCGCTTTTGATGAAACTGGGTGCAGAGTTTTTAGTCAGTAAAGAGGATCGGGTTTATATTTTCAAAAAAGGCGATTTAGAAGCTAAATTTGATGCCAAACATGCGCGCGCCTATCATTTTAAAGAATATGTATGCAAAGACATGAATAAGTTGTTTCATGGATTTTGATTAAAATCATGATTTAAAAACGAAGACGTGAGGGGGAATAAAGTTCCTCCTTATTTTTGACTGTTGTGTGCTGCAACAGCATATGTGATTTAAAAAAACCTTTCTTTTCAAAAGTATAATATTTTCTAAAAATATAAATTGAATAAAATAGATACAAGGCATCTATGATGAATATAGATATACATGATTCATTGAGATGTATTTAAATATGATAAAAATAAGCGCCATCTTGATCTTTAGTTTCGTCTGTTCAATGACCAGTTGGGCGCAACAACCCAAACTTGTACCGCATCCAATCCATTTAAAAAATGGCAAGCAGTTTTCATTAAATTTGCCTGCGCAGTATGAAATTATTCCTGCTGCCGAAGGTCTCAAATGTGTTCGTTTTTTTGCGCAAGCACCTGATCGCAGAATGCTTGTCACGGATATGTATGATCTAACAGATAATAAAAAAGGTACTGTATATATATTGGATGATTGGAATGCTGACACAGGTAAATTTGGCAAAATCATTCCTTATTTGACTGGTTTGAGAAATCCAAATTCAGTTCAGTTTTATACCGATGCTCAAGGACAGGATTGGCTCTATTTGGCAGAAACACACCAACTGACACGGCAAAAATTCAACAAAGGAGAAACTCAGCCTTCGAGTAAGGCTGAAGTTTTAGCGACATTTCCTGATTATGGTTTGAGTTATAAATACGGCGGTTGGCATCTGACGCGGACGATTGCAGTCGGTGGAAATGGAAAGATTTATGTGTCGGTTGGCTCGAGTTGTAATGCGTGTGTAGAGAAAGAAAAAGTGCGAGCCTCAGTCATCGAGATGAATCCTGATGGTTCAGAGCAACGGATGTATGCGACAGGTTTACGTAACGCAGTTGGATTAAAATGGATCGGAAAATTTCTATTTGCAACCAATCAAGGTTCCGATCATTTGGGAAGTAAAAAGCCCGATGAAACTTTTTATGCGTTAAAGCGGGATGCCGATTATGGCTGGCCCGCATGTTATTCATGGCAGGGCAAAGTCTTGGCGGATTCTAAATTTAAACGTGCATCTGGCTGTAAAAATGTTCCATCGCCCTATGCTTATTTTCCTGCACATTCCTCTGCATTGGGTTTTGATTATTTTGATGACCCTCATACCGATGCCACTATTAAAAATGCTTTTTTAGTGGCTTTGCATGGCTCTACCGACGAGGCGATTGGTCATGGCTATCAAATTGCAATGATGCGTAAAGGACAAAAACTTGAAACCTTTATGGATGGTTTTTTAGTCGGTAAAACGGTGTATGGGCGACCCGCAGATATTTATAAGATCGATGGAAAATCATTTTATTTTTCAGATGATCGGGCAGGAGTGATTTATTATGTGAGGGAAAAAAATGAGTGATATAAAAGCCAAAATTTTTAGGCTTTGGCTTTAAATGATTGGATTTTAAAAATTACGATTTAATCGCAACTTCGTTTTAGGTATTACCATGAACCCGAGGCGCCACCACCACCTGAGCTTCCTCCTGATTCTCTTGAAGAAGAGGAAGAACTACTTGAGCTGCTTCCTGATGAAGAACTGCTGCTTGACGATGAAGAGCTGTAACTAGAGGAAGAAGACTGACTTGATTCGTTCGTTCTATTGAAAGGATTTAAACGCTCATATTGTTCATCCAACATTTTTTGACGTGCTTTTTCTTGTAAATATTGATTATAAAAAGCAGTGAGATAGGTATTTTCAGTACCTGCTCTGAATCGATATAAAAACACTGCATATCTTAATAAAAGCAAAATAAAACAAGTGGTTATGGTTGTTAATATAATGAATGATATTTGAGGATAGAATTCGATGAAGTAAAAAATGCCGAAGCCAAATAAAGCAAAAATCTGAAGTGGTAAGCTGTATAAAATAGTTTTAAGTAATCTGTATTGTTCATTGAAGGGAAGAAATATAGTCAACATAAAAGGGGCATAAAGAGGAATAGATGCGCAAAGTAAAAATGCAATTTTTTCAAAATTTAAATAACCAAAAATCAAAAGATGAATAAAAATTTCAAAGATAAGGAGTCCAATAAAAGCACCTAAGGCACCATTAGTACCAAATTTAATAATCACTTTTGTGTAACACCAATAGAGTGGGATACACAATAAGAATGATAGAAATATTCCAGCTATTGTTTTTAGAATGTGATCTATTTTTTGATCTTCGTTTTTAGGTTTACCAAGAGTAATTGATTTATCTAGTAACTTTTTTTGTGTTTCTTTAAAGCCATTAAAATAGTCATTATTTTGGAAATTTGGAGCGAGGGTGTGTCGAATTATGCGCCCAGCTTCTATATCAGTTAAATCTCCCTCTAAACCATAACCTACCTCGAACCGTATTTTACGATCATCTTTTGCAACCAAAAGTAGTAAGCCGTTATCGAGCTTTTCATTGCCAATTTTAAGTTTATTGAATATCTCAAGTGCATATTGATCAATAGCTTTTCCATTGGTCGAGGGAATCATCAAAATTTTAAAGTCGACATGCTTTTGCTGATAAAGCTGCTCGTTTTGATTTTTTAACTGGGCAATTTCATCGCGGGAAAGCGAATTGGTTTGATCGACCACATTGCTATTTTTTAGCTCTTCCAATACCGCTGAATTTATCTCGGCATAAATATTTGGCGATATAAAACAACTAATGAGAATGAGGCAATTCAATAAGAAAAAGCGAAATGGAAAAGGGATAAGCATTTTTATAAATCTTTATATTTTGTTGTAATTTTAAATAGTAATCAGAATAAGAGCCAAACAGCTTTTGTAATTTGGCTCTTATTTTAAAAATTAAGATGTTTAAGCAGGTCTCGCCACATCACCATTCAATGCTTCAGGCAAGGCTAAAACTGTCACATCTAACTCTTCCAAAGCTTCTGGACGTGCCACCACTAAAGCTACATAACCATTTTCTACAGCCGCGCTATTGACCACTTGTACGCCTTTATTCAGCTGTTCGCCTTGTGCAGGCGCAGTTCCTGTGCCTTGAATTGCATGCAACCAAGCTTTTGGTTTGGCTTTAAACCATAAACGTGCAATCACTTCCTGACCCAAATAACAGCCTTTGTCATAGTGGACGCCTTCACGCTGATGTAGACGTAACTCTTGCGGTTGGAACACATGTTCAATCGCTTGGTCAATATAGGCTTGGCCTGCTTGAATGGCTTGAATTTCCCAAGCGGCGATATCTGTTGCTTCAGTTGCGAAGGTTGTTGTGTTTTCAGTCAAGGCCGGGAAAACTGCACCGGCTTCTTCCAGTTTCATTTTTGAAAAAGCGCCGAATTTTTTAATGTGTTTGGCAAATTCTTCGGCTTGATCTGCCGTTGTGACAATCTCAAAACTTTCAGGACTGTGTTTGGTCAGCCACAGGCCAAAATGAATGCGGCCTTTCAGGTCGCAGATCACGGTATAGCGGGTTTGATTTTCTTCCAGACGCTCCGCATGCAAAGTGACTTGGCCTTGCAGGAATTTTTGTGCGTCTACACCGTTTAAGGTGAATTTTTGGAAGCTGAGGGAAGCGTCAGTCATAAGATCGCCTATGCAAAATGCTGAAATATATATGGACTGAAATATAGCACATAGTCAGGCTGCGCTGAGGCAGGCCAGCGCTGAAAATAAGCTTTAAATAAGAAGAAAACGCTGCGCAGAAATCTGCTGCAGCGTGTGATGTAAAAACGAGCATTGCCCCATCAAAAGCACAAACAGGCCTGCGGTGCAGGAATACGCCCCGCGCAATGCAGCGGGACTGAAAATCTAGAGCGGCTATGCAGAGTTTAAATATGAATACAGCGCAGAAATATCCCTAAATAGAGAGAAGTAATCAAAATATTACGTTTAACACCATGATGCGGCAGAGCCGAATAAAGCGCGCGCAGCCAGCGAACCGGCAGGAAAATACTGTTTGAATGCTGATATAAGACTAAAGAAGGGGCTTAAAATCGGATGAATTTTCGGCAAATGCGGAATTTAGAGTGAATATTCCAAAGTTAATGTAACTAAATATTTCCAAAACCCCTGTTTTTATAATTAACTATATGAAATATATAAGATTTGGGAAATGGGTTTTCGGCAGTGTAGTATGCCTATCGAACAAAGATGAATTGTCTATGAAAAAGACAACGCAAAAATGAAAGACTGAGGGCAGGAACGCTATGAACAACAACTACCGTAAACCGCTGCAAGGCACCCAGCTAGAATACTTCGATGTGCGCCAAGCCGTAGAAGATATTCAGCCAGGCGCATACGCAAAACTCCCATATACATCTAAAGTCCTTGCAGAGCAGCTGGTGCGTAAATGCGACCCTGCAATCTTAGAACAGTCATTAAAAGAACTGATTAACCGCAAACAAGACCACGATTTCCCTTGGTACCCTGCGCGTGTGGTGTGCCATGACATCCTTGGTCAAACCGCCTTGGTTGACCTTGCAGGCTTGCGTGATGCGATTGCAGACCAAGGCGGCGACCCGTCAAAAGTCAATCCTGTAGTGCCGACTCAGCTGATTGTTGACCATTCTCTAGCTGTAGAGTTTGGCGGTTTTGACCCTGACGCATTTGAGAAAAACCGCGCGATTGAAGACCGCCGTAACGAAGACCGTTTCCATTTCATTGAATGGACTAAAACAGCCTTTGAAAATGTCGATGTGATCCCTGCGGGCAACGGTATCATGCATCAAATTAACTTGGAGAAAATGTCTCCAGTGATTCAAAACCGTGATGGTCTGGCATTCCCTGATACCTGCGTGGGTACAGACTCACATACGCCGCATACTGATGCATTGGGCGTAATTTCTGTTGGTGTCGGCGGTCTAGAAGCTGAAAATGTCATGCTCGGCCGTGCATCTTGGATGCGTCTACCCGACATCATTGGTGTAGAGCTTGTCGGTCAGCGTAAAGCAGGCATCACCGCAACTGACATCGTATTGGCTTTAACTGAATTCTTGCGTAAAGAACGTGTCGTCGGTGCTTATTTAGAGTTCTTCGGTGAAGGTGCAGACAGCATGTCTGTAGGTGACCGTGCAACGATCTCGAATATGACCCCTGAATATGGCGCAACGGCTGCGATGTTCTACATCGACCAAAACACCATTGATTACCTGACTTTGACAGGCCGTGAAGCGGATCAAGTGAAATTGGTTGAAACCTATGCCAAAGAAATCGGTCTTTGGGCGTCTGATATGACCGCTGCGGAATACCCGCGTGTACTACGTTTTGATTTATCACAAGTCACTCGTAATATTGCAGGTCCATCGAATCCACATGCACGTGTATCAACCGCTGATTTAAAAGCGAAAGGCATTGCAGGTAACTTAGAAGCGGCTAAAGCTCAGGAAGCTGAAGGTTTAATGCCTGATGGCGCAATCATCATTGCAGCAATCACCTCATGTACAAACACTTCTAACCCCCGTAATACCGTTGCGGCAGGTTTGTTGGCACGTAAAGCAAATGAATTAGGTTTAGTGCGTAAACCTTGGGTGAAATCATCATTTGCACCGGGTTCTAAAGCAGCCGCTTTATACCTAGAAGAAGCAGGTGTACTCGGTGATTTAGAAAAACTGGGCTTTGGTATCGTGGCATATGCATGTACCACGTGTAATGGTATGTCAGGTGCTTTAGATCCAAAAATCCAACAAGAAATTATTGATCGTGATTTGTACGCAACTGCGGTACTTTCAGGTAACCGTAACTTCGATGGTCGTATCCATCCTTATGCAAAACAAGCGTTCTTGGCTTCGCCTCCACTCGTTGTGGCGTATGCCATTGCAGGGACGATTCGTTTTGACATCGAAACCGATTCACTGGGTAATGACAAAGACGGTAATCCAATTTACTTAAAAGACATTTGGCCGTCTGATGCTGAAATTGATGCATTGGTGAAAAAAGCGGTGAAGCCTGAACAGTTTAAGAAAGTGTATATCCCAATGTTTGATTTGGGTGAGCGTGAAAAAGCGGCAAGCCCGTTATACGACTGGCGTCCGCAAAGTACTTATATCCGCCGTCCGCCGTATTGGGAAGGGGCTTTGGCTGCACCGCGTACACTTGCGAATATGCGTCCGCTTGCGATTCTGCCTGACAACATCACCACCGACCATTTGTCTCCATCGAATGCGATCATGATGGATTCGGCTGCGGGTGAATACCTGCATAAAATGGGCGTGCCAGAAGAAGACTTTAACTCATACGCAACCCACCGTGGTGACCATTTGACTGCACAGCGTGCGACATTTGCCAACCCGAAATTGTTTAATGAAATGGTGGTTCGCTCTGACGGTACGATCAAGCAAGGTTCAAAAGCGCGTGTAGAGCCTGAAGGCGAAGTGATGCGTATGTGGGAAGCGATTGAAACTTATATGAACCGTAAGCAGCCGCTGATCATCATTGCAGGTAAAGACTATGGTCAAGGTTCTAGCCGTGACTGGGCTGCCAAAGGTGTGCGCCTTGCGGGTGTAGAAGTAATTGTGGCAGAAGGTTTTGAGCGTATTCACCGTACTAACTTGGTCGGTATGGGCGTGTTACCGCTTGAGTTTAAAGCAGGGACTGATCGTAAAACTTTGAAGCTGGATGGTACTGAGCTGTATAGCGTGATTGGCAATATTGCGCCGCGTTCTGACCTGACTTTGGTGGTTGAGCGTTCTACAGCAGACGGCAAAAATGAAATTATTAAAGTGCCTGTGACTTGCCGTTTGGATACCGAAGAAGAAGTGCATGTGTATGAAGCGGGTGGTGTGTTACAACGCTTTGCACAGGATTTCTTGGAAGGGAATGTGGCTTGATGATTTAATCGGAATTCTGTTGATATTATTGGATAAAAGCCCTACTTTTTTTGTAGGGCTTTTATTTGAGATAACAATGAATAAACCATTAGAGTCATTAGAAATTTTAAAAATAATAACATTCATGCTTTTTCAATTATGCGTGGCTATGTTGATTGTAGGGCTAATTCCCGGGATATTGATTTTAATTGCATATTGGCTGATGCGTAGAGAGAAAGATATTAATGTATTGAATAGGTTTTCTAATTTAATTAATTCATATGTGAATTTAGTATATTTGGGGATTCTGATATGGGGAGGATGTATATTTTTTTTAGAGTTTAGAGGGGGGAGTGAAAATATCGATATTAGTTGGTTATTTTTAGTTGGTTTTTTAGTTGTCTTATTCTTAGTGACTACTTATTTCTATGAGTTTCTAATTGAGAAATTTTTTTTTAGTGTACTGTTAAGCCATAGTGAATGGGTTGAACAAAATGGAATATTTTCTTATAAAAAAGATCATGAGAGTTTGAGTGTTTTTAAGATGGAAAAGTTGAAATCTTATTCTGTCGCAGATGAACTGTTAAAGTGGAAAAAGCTTAGGGATGAAGGATTAGTGACAGAAGAAGAATATGAAATCATGAAAAGAAAAATTTTAGAAAACTAGGTATCATTTTGTTGAAATGATCAACTCATCTGGCTACAAAAGATAGTAATTTCTGAAACAATGTATACATATTCTTTTTATTGTTTCTAAATCAATTGGCTAAGAATGATTTTTTGCTAGCTCTAGAATTTCACACAGAAGTCAATTTATTCGTTGAATGCTATTACTAAGCTTGCTTAGTAATTTGTGCTGATTAAGTACGAATTACAAGAATAATGAGTTAAATAAAAGCATAACTAAGTTGCACGAATATAATAACCGACTGTTTTTAAGATAAGCTAATCAAGCGAGAGGGCTTTATTAAAGTTTTATGTTTATTAAAAAATTCATACTAAATATCTATCATAGGGCAATACCCAAACTAATGGTGTTGCCTTATTAGCACATCAAAAGTTTTTATGATAGGTCGCAGCCAAGCTATTCGTTTACCCAAAGAATTTCGCTTTAAAGGAAAAGAAGTCGAAATCTTTCGCAGGGGTGATGAAGTCATACTGCGTGAAAAACCTGTCACAGCAGATCAGCTATTTAAAGTTTTGGCGCAAATGCCTGACGACTTTTATGCAGAAACAAGAGTAGACGAACCACCACAAGAACGGGAAGCTATCTAAATTAGAAATAAAAAGAATTTCTGCATGTAGACGAATTGCAAGTAGAAAACTGGCTCAGCAAATCGCTGTAAACCCACCAAAATTTCCTTTCGAAATTATGCTTTGCCTAAATGCCATTATCAATTGTCGAAATGACCAATAGACATTCATCACAAGAGAGTTATACTGAATCTACCATTTCTAAAAACACATGGAGAACAAAAATGGTTACTGCTGGTCAAAAACCCGGAACAGGCTTCTATTTTTGTGTTCAATGCGGACACCGCGTCTACTTAGAAATTGGTACTGATCGTTTACCACCGTGTACCAAATGCCAAGGCAATCAATTTAACAATAAGAATGCCTAAGCTGCAAAACACTAACAGTTATCCGCTGTTTAGAAAGAAAAGCCCTATCACTCGATAGGGCTTTTTGCTAACGTATAACACTGCATCTATAAAAACAAATTGTACGTTTAACCGTTCGGAGAAGCCCATGGAAACAATATTAGGACTGTGTATTGGTATTGGCTTAAGTGCTGCCTGTGGCTTCCGTGTCTTTGTACCTTTATTGGTGATGAGTGTTGCTTCAATTTTAGGACTATTCGAACCGATGAAAGGATTCGAATGGCTATCTATGCCTGCTGTATGTATTGGCTTAGCAATTGCGACAGTTTGTGAAATTGCAGCTTACTATATTCCTTGGGTAGACAATGCCCTCGACACCATTTCAACACCTGCAGCGATGATCGCAGGGACCATCGCTACAATGGCAGTAAGTTCAGGTGAAATGTCCCAATTTGCCAGTTGGGCGGCAGCAATTATTGTCGGTGGTGGTACAGCAACAGCAGTGCAAATGAGTACCGTCGCTGCGCGTGGTGTATCTACCGCAACCACAGGTGGCGTTGCAAATCCGATCTTATCTACAGGGGAATGGATTGGCGCTGCAGTCTTGTCAGTATTGGCCTTTTTAGTCCCATTTTTCGTGGTGATCTTAGTGATTGCAATCGTGATCTGGTTGGTTCGCCGCATACGCCAAAAACGAACTGTACAGGTCGATACCCCTTTATAAACCAATCAACATTTCACTCTAAAATGAATCCATCTTTTAGAGTGAATGATCTGCATTTTGTTTAATAAATATAAAAATAAAAATCCGAAACCGAGTTTTTCAGCGTTTACTAAAGATTATAAAAATTATAAGAAGTGCTACTGATACATAGACCTTCATACAGTTAGAGACAGTACTTTCGTTTGTCTGATTTGGACACCGTATTTGTTAATGCCAGTTCGAGTGAAAAATACCTTTATTCAACATTCCAAGCACTCGGCTTAAGCGCAAAAAATGAAATCGAGCAATCCCACCTATCCATCCTAAAAGAGCACATCATTCTGCGTTTAAGTCATCCAAGAAACGCCTAATAATATCTTTAAAATATGGTTGATTTTTAAACAATAAAGGCATAATTTTAGTATGTGATTATAAATCACATAATTTTTATATGGATTTATTTAATCTTTGAATTTTATAAAAAATAATCAGGGGAATGGTAGATGATTAAATTTATAGTCGATGAAAATGCCTTAACGAATGGCTCGCATTTAATTCACAATGGTACGCAAGGATGTGTAGACATGCCGCAATTTGACCAGCAAATATTGATTGGTTATTTTGCCAATTTCGAACTCGCTTATAAGCGTGCACGAATGAGCTGGCCAACAGAAAAAGTTGTTGGTTGCGATAAATGCTGTAGTCAAAGCTAGAAATTCAACATGCATTAACCTTGAAATAACGCTGTATATCCAAGAAAAATGGCGCAGAAATTGCTAACTAAAACAGGTAATCGCGTTATTAATAGGATATACAGCATGACCACAGAAACCATCCGCTCTACAAAATATCCAGCGCAGGCACATGCCTATGCAGCATGGCCTTTGATCCTGATTATCATTGGTGGTGCGATTGGACTGGTATATGCCGTGATTGCTTATTTGATCAATCTCAAAATATATGCATCAGACCTCAGTCGAATGAATAAAATTTTGGCCAATTTACTTTGTGGTATGACGGCATATAGTGGTTGGTGGTTTAGCGCACAGTGGGTACAAAGCTATTTAGCTCAATGACCAATAATGCGTTGAATAGATCATCCATTAAATAGCTGATGTTACACACTTAAAAGTAGTTTTGCATTTTTAAAATGATTTTTAATTCTATTCGACGGCGTCTTATATCTAGGGATTGAATAAAGGGATTAGCCTTCGGCTGGAGGTACTCTTACGAAACATTGTTTCTCATTCGGCAAAATGAGAAGCGAAGCTTCGCAAGGAAACCATCTTGCGGAGCAATGCTCCTCACCGCAAAACTCGCTCATTACCGTCAAATTATTCACAGTATCGCAAAAACATTTTTGATTAAAAGTAGCTCTGTCTCAAACACTTGCGTATGACGTTACCGCGTATCGTTCATTTATTTGAATCAAATTGCGCTTCTAATGTTACTGCGTAACATCAGTTCAATAAGTAGAACAAAGATAGATCTAGATCATTAGTTACTCATTGAGCGGTGTTTTGTGAGTCATAATTTATGTAGATAATTGAACCGGAGGGGGAATGTTCAGCGGCGATATATTTTTAAATTTGACGCTGTATTTGTACGTTTGAGCAGTTGTGAAAGAAAATTTTCTTATAATTGGGTAAATCTGCAGATAAAAAACGCTGAAATGAGCTGAAAAGATAAAATATCCTGCCAAACCTAAAATGGCTGAAAAAATTTGCTGAATTTGCAGAAAATTAGAAAAACTTAGGAAATTAATCCCGATGCCCTTTGGTTAAAGTATATCTCAAGGGTGTGATAGAGATTGAAAAGAGTAGCATGCTGTCAGTGGTGCAAAACACGCGTACAGTACTCACCCAAAAGGTCTCGATTCAGCTTAGGACGCTATAAACCAGAAGTTTATAGGCTATAAGATCATGACTTATAAAGTGATGATAGTTGAAGTAAACAACATTGTTTTCTCTTATACCACCCCAAAAATTTAAGCCAAAATAAAAAACAATAATAAATCATTACTCCTTTAATCCGCACAAAACAAACCACACCAGTTTAATCACCATAAGCTTAAAGATCATCAGGCATCTCCCGTAAAAATAGTCCAAATCTAAGCGGAAATTTAAAAGCAATATTCAATTGCTCGAAAGGGGCATAAACTAAGGATAAAAATACGCTTAGGAGATTTGCCATGAACTTGAGTCATTTAAGCGATTTCTTGCTGTATAGCTTAGTGATTAACTATCTGATTTTAATCATTTGGTTTGTGGTATTTGTCTTTGCTAAAGATTGGATGAAACGCCTGCATGGGCAGTAGTTTAAGCTGAGCGATCAGCAGTTTGACGCTATTCATTATGGTGGAATGGCTGTCTATAAAATTGATATTTTACTTTTGAATTTAACCCCCTATATTGCATTGCACTATCTAAAATAGGCTTAACCATAAAAAAACTGAGTGTAAAAGCACAAGCTGCTTGCATTAAATTTAGGCAAAACAGTATGCTCAAAAGAACATAAAATTCAATTGGGCAAGGCAAGAATGAACGGGAAAGTAGAATGCCGTACTTGTTTGGTGTGCAAAAAAAGTTTCCCACTGAAAAATATGATTCCAATGGGAACCGTGCGTAAAGTCATTACAGAAGAAATTGCACAGGATTTTCCTGAATCTGGTGCTCAGGACTATATATGCCAAACTGATTTGACCAAATACCGTATGCAATATGTACAGTCAATTCTGAACTCCGAACAAGGCGAAGTCTCCAATTTAGAATATGAAGTGCTGAACAGCATGCAGCAGCATGATCTGATTAGCAAAAATGTTGAAGAAAAGCTGGATCAGCAGTGGAGTTTTGGCGAAAGGCTAGCGGATAAAATTGCAACATTCGGCGGTAGCTGGGCATTTCTTATTTGTTTTACATTGTTTTTAGCGGTGTGGATTTTAGTCAATACGGTGGTGATGGTGAAGCACCCTGCTGATCCTTATCCTTTTATTTTGCTGAATTTGATGTTGTCTTGCCTCGCTGCCATACAAGCGCCCATTATTATGATGAGCCAGAACCGTCAAGAAGCCAAAGACCGCATGCGTTCGGAGAATGATTATCAGGTGAATTTAAAAGCTGAATTAGAAATTCGCCATTTACATGAAAAGATAGATCATTTGTTGATGCATCAATGGGATCGTCTTGCCAAGATTCAGGAAATTCAGCTGGATTTGCTGTCTGAAATGAGTAAAAAGAAGTAATAGTTTGCTTTGAACAGCATAAATAATTGTTGTTTGAGTACTAAGTTGTGGCGGAAATTCTCGGAAAAAGTCATTTATAAGATGGAAAAAATGCTAAAAAATGATACAAGGAGAAAATATTTTCAATATATCTTTAAATGTGAAAAATATTTTTAAAATAAGCCAAAAACAGTAATTTTCAGGGAAACAATCCCTCTTCGATATCACTACTATATATACCAAGGGTGTTACAGAGATTGAAAAGAGTAGCATGCTGTCAGTGGTGCAAAACACGCGTACAGTACTCACCCAAAAGGTCTCGATTCAGCTTAGGACGCTATAAACCAGAAGTTTATAGGCTATAAGATCATGACTTACAAAGTGATGATAGTTGAAGTAAACAACACTGTTTTCTCTTACACCCTAAAAAATTTTTTAAGAATTCAATCGAATAATAAATCCTTCCATCTTTTTCAAAATTCCAGACTTCGCATGTATTCCCAACAAACTTTGATCATTGCTGATGTAATAAATATCACGCAGAAGATAGCAAAATTAAGCAAACCTTTAGATTGTCCTTTGCCACAAAGTTGTTATGCTTAACTATCTAAATTTTAAATAATTTTATTATGGGTTATCTTGATCAATTGATACAGGATTGTCTGCAGGCACAGCAGACTAAAGCTGAGCGTATATTTGAGTTTTCAAGTTTTGATGATCTTGCTCTACACGCACATTATATTTATGTGATAGAGCAAGTTGGTGGCGATATACAGCAGACATATCAGGACTATGCTGCATTTAAGGCATTGAAAACCCATACTTGCGCCAAGTTAAATCAACCCAATCACATTCTGTATGTCGGATCATCACGGACAGGTATAAAGAATCGTTTAAAACAACATTTAGGTTTTGGGCCTAAACGAACCTATGCCTTGCATTTATCGCAGTGGTTTCAGGGCAAATATCGCATCACACTACATCAGTATCCTTTAACCACGAGTGCAAGCATCTTACAGTTACTGGAGGATGATTTGTCTCATTCATTAGCACCAGCCTTTGGTAAATTGGGGACCAATAATCGTTAGGGTTAGACCTGATCGGCCAAAGTCGATTGACAGCGAATTAGTCAGTTGTTATTTTGCCGACATTCTCCCAGTACACAGTCTATCCATGCCTTTAGATCCCAACTTTGTCTATGCGCCGCCTCAAGGTCCTCTACGTATTTTGTATGAAGATGCAGACTTGGTTGTTATCGAAAAACCGGCGGAATTGTTGTCGGTTCCGGGACGTTTGCCTGAGCATCATGACAGTGCCTACCTTCGTGTTTTGGAGCAGTATCCTGCTGCAAAAATTACCCATCGTTTAGACATGGCAACATCAGGCATTTTGATGTTTGCGAAACACCGCGATGCAGAAGTGGCAGTGAGTAAAATGTTCCAAGCGCGGACGGTTCAAAAGCAATATGTGGCTTTAGTTCAGGGCAAACTTGAAGGTGAGGGCAGTGTTGAAGTGCCCCTCATTACGGACTGGGAAAATCGCCCACGTCAGATGGTGCATTTTGAATTGGGCAAACCCTCAAAAACCTTGTATCAAGCCATTAGCTATGACGCAAGCAAGGACATTAGCCGAGTATTATTAACACCAGTGACAGGGCGTTCTCATCAGCTACGTGTACACATGATGCATATTGGGCACCCAATTACAGGGGATCAACTGTATCACCCGAATGCAAAACAGAGCTCACTCGGACGGATGGCGTTACATGCTTGCGATCTGGCATTTACCCAGCCTTTAACTCAACAAGCTGTTCATATTCATTGTGCGGCAGAATTTTAAAGCATATTCATGTGAATGCTCATTGTTCATAAAAACTGCTGCATTGAATTAAAACCTTTGGGACTCGTAAAAAGCGCAGAATATCTACAGCTTTAAATAGGTTTTTCTGCTTAAAAATGATTCATGATATACACTATATCCCCAATTCTGGGGATATATAAATAATTTAAATATCTCTATAAAGTATGTGAAAAATTTAGAAAGATTGATATTAAATTTCTTTGTAGCTTTTAGTAAATAAACGCCATTTTTAAGGTTTTATTATATTTTCTAATGAATATTGAATGATTACTTTTTTAATATAAAAATATTTTATTAAAATGATTTAAAACAGCATTTTAGTTAAATTGTGTGCAAGTGTGTATTTGGTCAGATAAATACAGTTTTTTGCATTTATTCTGCTAATATGAAATAAATTATTGATTTTAATTTTTATAAATTAGGTTTGTTTTGGGGAATAAACTTAAATTATTGAAGCTTATTTTGAGGATTGGCAAATGATCAATATTGCTTTAATCGTCCTTATCATCCTATTAATTGTGGCTCTCCTTTTTGTTTATAACCGCAAATTGAAAAATGATAAAACCCTACGTTCACTGCAGGAAAACTTCGATCGTGCGCGGTTAAAACTGGCTGAAACAGAGTCGCAACAAGATGAACTGAATTATGAAATCAGTCAATTACGCATTCAAAACAGTGGCTTAAAAATCCAAGTCGATAAAGTAGCGAAATATCAACATATTGTGGATATTGAACAATATGTTGAGTATCGAACTTTACAGGCAGATGGCTTGTTAGAAGTCACCAAAGCCAATGCAGATATCATGTTGAATGATATTCGCGCCAAGATCGAACAAGTGCGTCAGTATTTGAGCAAATATCAAGAAAAAGCCAAATTACAAACGCAGGAACAAGCCCGTGCCGAGTTAAAAGGTTTATATAGCCAAGCGCTGGATCAGCAGCATTTGGAAAACATCAACCGTGCTTTGGACAACAAAATACGGGGCTATCAGTCAGCGTTCTTTTTGCCTTTACAGAGTATTTTAGATCAGCTGATGGATGGTATGAATGAATCTGCGGCAAAGCAAAATTTGACTGCGGTACGTTGCAAAATGATTGATGCAATGGAGCAGCAATCGACTGCAAAATGTAATTATGTTGATGAAGAACGTCGTTTGGCTGCGATGCAATTATTTACATTGGTGTTTAATAGTCGTGCTGATTTGTATTTAGCCCAATTAAATACCAAAAACTTAGGTGAGCTATTGCAGGCTTTGGCGGATGATTTCACCTTGCTCAATGCGCATGGTGTACATTTTAGTCAGGCACGGGTACTCGACAGTTATCTACAATTACGCTTAGAAGAATTGAAAATGGCAGCTTTGGTTTTACATCTTAAAGAAACTCAGGCCCACATGGATGTTGTGGTTTAATTTGAATGGTTATCAGAAAGATCACTTCGGCGGTCTATTTCTGATTAAAGAGATTTAGCTAATGCAAATTGCAACAATTATCCGTTAATCTAAGTCAACAGAATAAAATTCATAAACGATAAGGGAAAGTACAATGACTCGTGATTTTAAACAATTTCCAGATGATGATAATGGCAATGTGCTGTGGCAGATGCAGCAAGATGGTGACGATCTATCTGTGCCGCACGAAATCGAATATTCAATTGCCTTTTCGACTCAAGAGCAGGCTGAACAGTGTGCATTGTACTTATTGAAAGAAGAGCAAAAAATTTCATTGTTCCAAGATGAAGAATCAGATCGCGTGGAATGGATTATCACGGTCTATGTTTATATGGAACCTGATTATGAAGATATCGTTGATTTAGAGCAGTGGTTTATTAAAATTGCGGAACAACATTCGGGCGAATATGACGGCTGGGGTTGTATGGCTTATATCTATGAAGATGATGATCTGGATGAAGATGAAGCACAATTGAGTTAAGTCTCACTATTGCATCTTTAGCAACAAGAACCCAGTGATTCAACTGGGTTTTTTATTATTTAAATTTTAGAGAAATTGTGTAGAATTTTGATTTTTAAATATTTTTAATAAAAATCAATATGAATGCAGTTCACAAAACATAACACGGCATTGCGTTAAAGTGATGGGATCAATCTGTAGGATTCGCTATAGTATTGAACAGCAATGACCTTTCTCGCACGACTCAAAGCTGTTTCATTTAGAACGTTTCAGTGTGATAAAAATGGACGATAAAGCGAGGGTGAATGCATGTGGATGATTCAGTGAAAACAATGACAAAAGGACATCATCATGAGCAATACTGTTCGATTACATCGTGTTTTTAGTGCGCCTGTAGAGCGCGTTTATCGTGCCTTTGTGGAGCCAGATGCTTTAGTGAAATGGATGGCACCGCATGGATTTACGGCCCATGTGGAACATTCGGATGTGCGTGTAGGTGGCTCGTACCGCATGTCATTTCAAAATTTTTCAACGGGAACCACACACGCTTTTCATGGTGATTATCATGAAGTCGTGCCGAATCATTTACTGCGCTATACAGACCAATTTGATATGCCAGAGTTAGCTGGTGAAATCGAAGTCACTGTTGAGTTTAAAGCGGTCTCAGTAGGAACCGAAGTGACGATTGTACAGGCAGGGTTGCCGAGCGTTATTCAACCTGATGCCTGTTATTTGGGTTGGCAGGAGTCTTTACAGTTGCTGGCTTTTTTAGTGAATCCAGCGATCCCCGATGAATAATTTGAAGAATGATCGAAAAACTGTAAATAGATGATGGAGGGCTTAATGACCGTACATATTAAACGTATTTATGATGAGATAAGCCCAGATGACGGTAAACGCATATTGGTCGATCGCTTGTGGCCGCGTGGTATCAGTAAAGTGAGCGCAGAGCTAGATTTGTGGCCGAAGGCATTGACGCCATCGACAGATTTACGTCGTTGGTATCATCAAGACGAGGCAATGGCTTCTCGTTGGGACGAGTTTAAACAGCGCTATTTGCAAGAAATACAGCCACATCAAGCCGAGTTGGAACAACTACGGGCATGGGAAAAAGAGGAGCCACTAACCTTACTCACAGCGGCTAAACATACGGATAAAAATCATGCGCATATCTTAAAAGCGTTAATATTAAACACCTCATTAGATATCTAAAATTTAAACCTTCAAGTGCTGTAGCGTTGTGAAATTTACGACCTTCACAAGGTGATTAAACCATACGATATTTATGGTTTTTAAGTTTATGAAATACATAAAAATGTTATATTAAGTTTTTATGGATTTTTACATCCATCTTTTTTGAGGTCTTTTATGTCTTTACCCAATTGTCCCCAATGTAATTCTGAATATACCTATAATGATGGTGACTTACTGATTTGTCCCGAATGCTCACACGAATGGCGTGAAGGCGAAAGCGCTGCTGATGAGCAGGTGCTGATTAAAGATGCCAATGGCAATGTATTGGCCGATGGCGACACGGTTACTGTGGTGAAAGATCTTAAAATTAAAGGTTCATCTTCAGTGGTGAAAGTTGGCACCAAAGTTAAAAATATCCGTCTTTTAGTCGATGCAACAGATGGTCATGACATTGATTGTAAAATTGATGGTATCGGGGCAATGAAGCTCAAATCTGAATACGTGAAAAAAGTTTAAGTTTCGTTTTTGTTCGCTCCAAAGCAACCTTCAAGCATCCTAAGCGAAGGCCACACTTGGCTTAGGATGTCTACTTAAACATGAAATAGATAACTAATCCGCTATAGATTTTATTTTTCAGCCTGCATAATAGACGCATTACAGGTTTGAAATGTATTTACTATGCCGCATATTCATTTGGAATATTCCAATAACCTTGAGCTTGAGGCTCGTCCTTTACTTAAAGCGCTGAACGCTGCCTTATTTGAATCGGGTCATGTCAGTGCCATCAATGATATTAAGAGCCGCGCTGTCGCTCAGGAAGAGTTTGTTGTGGGTTTGGATGAACACGCTCAACATGCGTATATGCATGCCAAAGTTTCATTATTGACGGGTAGAACGGTTGAAGTTCAAAAGCAAATTTCATTGTTACTATTGGACGTGTTGAAACAACATGTCACAGCTTCAGCAATAGAAGTGCAACTTTGTGTGGAAATACTTTGTACACGACAAAAAAGATAACTTATTGAAATAATGGCATAGTACTTGTTTTCTGACGACGAATATGATGACACATTTCAATGAGTTACATCTCATCTTAAACAAATATCTAAAGTGGAACAAGTCACATGCAAAATGTTTTACACTGATTATGCTTGCATTAATTGTA
>NZ_VOZH01000017.1:0-80579 GCF_013419875.1 Acinetobacter sp. YH12049
GTCCAGATTTAAATCCAATAGAAAATATGTGGTCACGAGTCAAGGCGATTCGAACTAAGTTTAGAGTTAAAGATATTGATAAATTATTTAAAGATTACTGTAATGATTTATTTGGTATTTAGCTATAGTTCACAGTATTGGGGCTTTAATTCATCAAAAACAGGCGAAATACTGCTGAAATACGGTGCTTTCAAACACAGCAATTTTGAAAAAGTCCATTTCCCTGCGGGTTTGTTTTAGAAGGTCTTCCATAATTTTAATGCTTGGCTTATGCTTAATTATCCGTCATTATTCAGAATATAATTCTAATACAGAATATTGTTCTGTTAATGGCGTAAATGACGTCACAGCTATTAAAAAAAGCCAACATTGTTTTAAAATGACCCGATCAAAGGGAAGGTATCGATGTCGTCAAATCAAGCATTATTGCAACGAATTTACAGTGGTCGCCGAGCGGAACTTAAACGGCAGATCTTAGGAGAAGCCCTTGCATGTTTTTTAGAGCAAGGGATTGAAACGACGACGATTGAACATGTGAGAGACCGTGCAGAGACCAGTGTTGGCGCGATTTACCATCATTTTAAAAATAAAGATGGTTTAGTGGCGGCATTGTATTTTGCGGCGTTGCAAGATCAATTTGTGAAAAGGGCAGATGCATTGACACAGGCCCAATCGCTGCAGGAAGGCATTCAAGCCATTTTGTGCTCGTATATAGACTGGGTCGAAGCCTATCCAGATTTTGCAGGATTCTTGTATGCGGCAGGGTTTAGTATGCGTAAGGAAACGCTACAAGCCGAGTTAAAAAAACATAATTTGCAATGCAATAGCGCACTACTGGATTGGTTGACCGCACAACCCGATTGGCATTTGATTGAGCATTTACCCAAAGAATTAATGATGTCATTGGTCTTAGGGGCAACGGAAAATTATTGTCGGGCATGGTTATCACATAAAGTCAAAACGCCACCATCACACTATAAACAACAGTTTACACAGGCTGCTTGGCAGACCCTCTTTATGGATATAAAGGCTTGCACCCATTGAACTTGATTGGTTTGCACGATGGAAAGGCAAAGATTGATTTAAATAAAAAATCTAAAAATCCGATAGTTTTTATAAAAAAGTTCGGTTTTACCTATGGTTTGATATTTCGTATTCTAGCTTCAACAGATAAGCAATCCCTGAAATGAGTTAGAGAAATATCAAATGAGTTTAATTAATACTGAAGTAAAACCATTTAACGCTACCGCTTACCAAGACGGTCAATTTATTGAAGTTTCAGAAAAAGACTTCTACGGTAAATGGTCTGTGGTGTTCTTCTATCCTGCTGACTTTACGTTTGTATGTCCAACAGAATTAGGCGATCTTGCTGATCACTATGCTGAATTCAAAAAAATGGGTGTAGAAATTTATTCAGTATCTACTGATACACACTTCACGCATAAAGCTTGGCACGATTCTTCTGAAGAAATTAAGAAAATCGAATACCCAATGGTTGGCGATCCAACTTGGACACTTGCGAAAAACTTTGATGTTTTAATTGAAGCGGATGGTCTTGCTGACCGTGGTACTTTCGTGATCGACCCTGAAGGTAAAATCCAAATCGTTGAAATCAACGCAGGTGGTATCGGCCGTAATGCTTCTGAATTGATGCGTAAAGTAAAAGCTGCTCAATATGTACATGCACACCCAGGTGAAGTATGTCCTGCAAAATGGAAAGAAGGTGAAGCGACGCTTGCACCATCGATCGACCTAGTGGGTAAAATCTAATTTAGTGATCCAACCGTAGATTTAAAAAAGCCAGAACTCAGTTCTGGCTTTTTTGTGGTCTAGAACATTAAACTAAATAGCCATCATGCTCCGGAGCATAGTCACGAATTCCAGCGACTAAATAGTCAATTAATCTTTCCATGACTAGGCGCTGACCTTTTCGCGAAGCATATACCAATTGTACCGTACCGACATTTGAGCACCATTCGGGGAAGAGGTGAATTAAACGACCTGCCTCAATATCTGCTTGTACCGTTAAATACGGTAAGTCTGCGATGCCTAAACCATCGAGTACCGCATAATAAGCACCGGCTAAGTCATTGCTTTTAATCCGAGGTTGTAAGGCAATTTCAATCTGCTCTTGCTGTCCCGTATGATGCAAATGCCATTGATAGCGGTTTTTCTGTGTACCCAAAACGATACTCGTAAATTCTGTCAATTCGAAAATATGCTTTAACTCGCGTCCTTGTAAAAGTTCAGGACTAATCACTAAGCAATGCACGGTTTTAATCACGTCACGTACAATAATGCTCGAGTCTTCATTTTTACTAAAATTGGTACGAATCGCTAAATCAATGTCGTCATGCAAGACATCTACACGGCGGCTAGACAGCTCAAGTTCGACCTGAACTTTGGGATGATCTTTTAAAAATTGATTTAACAAGGGGCGAATTTGATGTTCCATCATGACCGGTGGACAACTAATTTTAACCAAGCCTTCAAGTTCACTTTTTTGCTTCAGGAGCACCTGATGCGCACATTCAACTTGTTCGATTACTTTTATGCATTCTTCATACAATTCTTGGCCTAATGTCGTGACCTTAAAGTGTCGGGTAGAACGCTGAATAAGGGTGACATTATATTTGGCTTCAAGATCTAAAATGCGTCGGCTTAATTTTGATTTTGTAATATTCGATGCTTCACTTGCAGCGCTAAAACCGCCATGTTTCACCACCAAGTAAAAGTAGTAATAATCATCAAATGAATGCATGGATCACCTTATGCAGTGAAAATTATTTCAATTCAAATCATCATACGTCAATTTATACATCAGGTATAAAAAAAGCGGCTCGAAGCCGCTTTTTACTACTGAAGGATTATTTCTTTTCAGTATTTTACGTATAGCTGTTGATTAGGTTGCGGTAGTCCGGTATATGGTTGCCGAAAAGCGCACCTAAACCTTCAATATCATTACGCCAGTCGCGGTGTAATTCACACGCGGTACCAAACCACGTCATAAGCTGCGCACCCGCTTGCGTCATACGTTGCCAAGCTGAGTCACGGGTTAAATGGTTGAATGTACCTGAAGCATCGGTCACCACAAAGACGTCAAAGTCTTCTTCTAAAGCAGACAAGGTTGGAAATGCAACACAAACCTCAGTCACTACACCGGCAATAATCAATTGCTTTTTGCCTGTTGCTTTGACGGCTTTCACAAAGTCTTCATTGTCCCAAGCATTAATTTGACCTGGGCGTGCAATATAAGGTGCGTCAGGGAACATCTCTTTGAGTTCTGGAACCAATGGACCGTTTGGACCTTGTTCAAAACTGGTGGTGAGAATCGTTGGAAGATTAAAATATTTTGCGGCTGCAGCCAGTGCGAGCACATTATTTTTAAATTTATCTGGATCAATGTCGCGAACCAATGAAAGTAGACCTGTTTGATGGTCAACTAAAAGTACCGCGGCATTATCTTTGTCTAAACGAACGTAAGGTTTGCCCCATTTTATTGTCCTCTTTCCTGTTTGCAACTACGCAGGATCAGATGAAATCTGCGTGTTAACTAGATTTAGAATAGTTGTAAAAATGAGACAATGAAATGGGTTTAAATGAGAAGCTCAATCATAAAATTGGGATAATTCATCGTTGTATATGTCTTAAACCTTAGAATTTCGAAATTAATGCTTGGTTTTGAGTGAGGTGCAGATTTTATGTCTGAGTATTGTTCTAATTTTGAGATATAGAATGCTATCTGGAAGATGGTCAGTAAGTATTTCAAAGCTTAAAATAAGCGCTATGTTCATCCTATCGTATGAATATAGGAGCTAAGAAATGAAAAAAGTAATTGGTGTTTATCGTAATCAGCAAATGCACTGGGTGGGCGATGGTTTTCCAGTCAAAAGCTTATTTTCCTATGATCGTCTAGGTCAGGCGATTAGCCCATTTTTGCTTTTGGATTATGCGGCACCTTATCAGTTCGATCCCACCACTGCACGGCATGGTGTAGGTTCACATCCACATCGTGGTTTTGAAACGGTGACTATCGCCTACAGCGGTGAAGTGACTCATAAGGACTCAAGTGGTGGTGGCGGCACAATTCAAACAGGCGATGTGCAATGGATGACCGCAGGGTCGGGTCTGGTGCATGAAGAATTTCATTCGCCTGAATTTGCTCAAGCAGGTGGTCTTTTTGAAATGGTTCAATTGTGGGTGAATTTACCGGCAAAAGACAAAATGACCCAGCCTCGTTATCAAGCGATCACACGCCAAGATATTCCTCGCATAGACATGGATGAAGGTGCAGGGCATATTCGGGTGATTGCTGGTGAAATGGGTGGTCACCTTGGGCCTGCACAAACCTTTAGTCCAGTGAATGTCTGGGATGGTGAATTGAAAGCTCAATATGAAACCACCTTACATGTACCTGAAGGGCATAACACCATTTTGGTGGTCTTGAAGGGTGAGGTTGTGGTGAATGAAAGCCATAAAGTTCAAGACAGTTCGATGGTCATGTTTGCCAAAGATGATATCGCCATTCAGCTACAAGCGTTGCAGGACACACAATTTCTGTTACTTAGCGGTGAGCCACTAAATGAGCCGATTCAAGGTTATGGCCCATTTGTGATGAATAGCAAAGCTGAAATTATTCAAGCCTTTGATGATTTCAATAACGGAAAATTTGGTGAAATTGCGCTAGCGCATGAGGCTTAAGTGAAATTCATGCCGTTGAAATAGCCGAAAAAAAAGCCTCTGAACAGTCAGAGGCTTTTTTATTGAGCGCTGTAGTATTTATAGTTGTCATGATTTAAATATCATTTTACTTTTTATAAATTGTGATGAATTTATCACTTTCTTATGTGGCGCATCTTAGCGAGACTTGGCTTTAAAGTAAACCGAAAGTTATAAAAATGGTTAATTTAATTGTTTGGTTTTATAGGGTAATTAAAATTTTAAAGAAAAATATGTTTAAAAAACAAAGCTTAAATTGTGTGCTTTTTGACTGTAAATATTTGTAAATTTAACTTAAAAACGGCTGTACTGAAATCCATACAAAAAGTGCGAATCTGGTATTTTTTAATAGCTATTTTTAACTTCTGATCAGTCATACTTTTAAACTGTGTTTTATAGATGGAAAAGAAAATTGGAAATTGCAGTCATCGGTAGTGGCATGGCTGGGCTGGCTACCGCAAAAATTCTTAAAGACGCAGGGCATAACATTACAATTTTCGAAGCTCTGCCGGGTCGTGGTATGGATAGCCACAGCACTGAGTTTGAAGGCGGCTTGATCGATGCCCCTTTGCGTGTGATGAATCCACACCTCTGGAAAAATACCTTAAGTTTGGCGACCCATTTAGGGATTAAAACCTTCCCAGTCCGTACCTATATGGCATGCAGTTGGCTATTTGAAGATCGTACAGAAACGTGGTTGACCACCAGTCGTAGCCGTATTGGTAATTTCCCAATTATTAATAATCGTAAAGGCTTACAACAATATGGCTGGCGTTTAGTCAAAGGAATGTTGCAACTCAAAGCCGCGATCACTCGATTTTTTAAATCAAAAAATCAGGATATTACGCTTGCTGAATTCATTAATAAAAATGAAATTGAAGAAGTATTTTGGCATGGTGCAGTCATGCCTGTGTTGTATACCATTTGCACTTGTAACCCGAAAACGATTGGCGAATGGCCTGCGAAACCGCTGTTGATTTTCTTGCGTCAATTGACCAATGGTGATGCCTTGTTGCGTATCCAAGGTGGTACACCTGCGTTGGTTGATAAACTGATTGAAGGTTTAAATATTCAAAGTGGTACGGCAATTACCAAAGTGCTCGAGCAAGACGATAAAGTCTTGGTGGAAACTGAGGCCGGTGCACATCATCTATTCGATCGCGTGGTTGTTGCGACACCAACCACCAAAACGGAAGAATTTTTAGATTCTACTCAGTTTGCTGACGATATTGAGCTCTTAAAGAAATTTAAATTTGAGCAAGGTCAGTTGGTGATCCACACTGATCAAACGGTGATGCCGCCGAAGCGCAAAGATTGGTCTGTACTAAGTTATATGATGGATCGTAAATTTACTCGTCAGCAATTTACCGTGTGGCTTAACTCAATCGAGCCGAGCTTGGTGGGTAAAACTCCAGTGTTCCAAACTTGGCAGCCAGTGACACCGATTGATCCTAAAAAAGTGATCTCTTCGGTCAGTTTGACACGCGCAGTGGTGGATTCACATACGGTGGCGCTGAATAAAGAGTTACAGCAACGACATTTATCCCCTGAGCGTAAAGTCTTCTTTTGTGGCTCATGGTCTTGCGATGGTCTGCCGATTTTAGAGTCTGCGGTAACGTCTGCTATGCATATTGCAGAAATTTTTGGTGCGCCATTGCCGTTTGTGGGTTTAAAACCTAAAGTGGAGGTTGCCCCTCAACTCGGTTACTAACATGAAATGGCTTCAAGCAATTCGTCAGTACGTCCCTAGCCATAAATATGCGATTAACAGTCGACTACTCGGAGATGATGCGGAGCTTGCTTGGAGCAATTTGGGCTATTGGAATGATGCAAAATCATCCTATCCTGCAGCCTGTCAAAAACTCGCTTTCCATCTTGCCGAATCCATTCAATTAAAATCTACAGATCGTGTTTTAGACCTTGGTTGTGGGCAGGGCGCGAGCTTGGTTTTTTGGATGGAACATTTTCAAATTCAAAACTTATCCGCAGTCGAATTGCAAACCGAATGTGTGGAAAAAATCCAAAAAAATTTAAATTCAAAAATCAAAATACAACAAGATTCATTTTTGAATTTAAAAAATATTTATCCACAAAACTGTATGGATGCCGTACTGTGTATTGATGCTGCGTATCATAGTGATTTGAATTTATTGCTTTTATCAGTTGTTAATGTTTTGAATTCAAAGGGACGCTTTGCTTTTCACTATTTGATGTTGTCCGATGCGTTTTTGAATTTAAATTCAGTGCAACGATTGAAATATCAAAGTCTGTTGAAAGCAGCAGATGTGAATTTGAAAAATTTAAATTCAAAGCAAAATTTACAACACCAAGTGCAACAGGCAGGTTTCGAAAATATCCAGATTGAAGATATCAGCGAATTCGTATTTCAGGGTTTTGCCGATTATATTCAAGAACAAAAAAGTCAGATGAGCCTGAGTCATGTGGATCAATTCAAAATCAAGATGACGGCAAAATTGTGTGAGAAGTTGTATCGAGACGGGCTGATTCGTTATGTGCAGATTAGCGCGAGGAAGCCATAAAAAAGAGGCTTTAAAAACATCAAAGCCTCACTAAAAAGCGAGGCTAAGAAATGGTGCCGGCACACGGATTCGAACTGTGGACCTACTGATTACAAGTCAGTTGCTCTACCAACTGAGCTATGCCGGCGTTGTGGAATGCATTCTACAGATTTTTTGAAGTGGTGCAAGTTAAAAAAACAGCAAATCGAATGTAATTTATACGTTTGATTTATTCAGCATTCGACCGATGTTTGGCTCTAAAAACCAGAGAAATAAAAATAGGTAATGTTTCGCCCACAAGATGTGGGCGAAAAAATAGGATGGGTGAGCGTTGAGTGCTATTTCATTCTTAAAATTTGGTCTAGATCCTGTGCGCATTCTTCAAGTGTATATGCCATCTCCAGTTGCATTTGGGGGCGGAGTTCATTGGCGAGCTTTCGCCATTCGTCAATCAGACGCTGTGCTTTTTGAATTTTATGTTTATTGATGTCTTTGGCAAGGGTTGGGGTATAGCCACCACGTTTGGCGTTCTTGATCTGCTTAACATAATTCTGGCTGTTATTCATGTTCTCTCCCGAATAGCAGTGATATATGAAATGTGTTTTTTAAGTTTTTCGTTGATCAAGTTAAAAGTACCGCAATCGCGTTTCAGTTCTATGATGTTTAAATTAATGAATAATTTTTTGAATAGTACCTATATTGAGAGGATGATTTATTTTTAGCATAGGCTTAAGTAATTGTCTTTAGAATATAAAATTTGTATTTGTAAATATACGTGTACTTATTGCTGCCAATAAAAAATCCATAAGTCGTGCATTAGGAAAAAAACGTGTGATTGAAATCCGTCAATCAGGACTTAAATACTGTGAAGTTATTGAGCTAAACAAATAGAAGATCAATTAGGGGGATATTTAATATTGAGAACAATAAAATTAAAAAAGGCCTAAATTTTATCAATTTAGACCTTCATTCTGCTTGGCATTGCAGTTTATTCTGGCGAAAGAGGGAATCATATTTTAAAAATAAGTTTATGATAAAAATAAAATAAATAATTATTCATTTTATTTAGTCCCCCAATCGTCCCCCATTTTATAAAAGTATTGATTTAAGACGCTATGGTAATAGTGAACCATTTAATAATTTGGTCGCTGCTGTATTGGAAGGATTTAAGCCGTATCAAACTGTTTTAGGAATCTAAGAAATAAAAGAAGGGCATTCAGCCCTTCGTCTTTATTTTTTGCTGTCACACTCTAGATATATGAATTTTGGTGATACGAATTCAGATTCATAATAGACATAGTTGTATTTTTCAACTTGTTGTCCAAAAATAACTTTCCATTTTTTTTCATTCATGCCGTCTGCGTCTTGAAGATCCATTGGGTAGTTGAATTCATGAATACTTAACGAAATATTGGAGGTTGGTGCAACAATAATATAATTCCCATTTCGTAATTGAATGCAATCTTTCATTGAAAGCTGTTCATGTTCAATATCTGTCGCAGAATATACATTTAAAACATAATTGTTTGATAAATTACGTTGTACGCAAAAAAATAAAGCCAAAATTTTAGATTGATGATTTTCATGAAATTTTTCAATCATATTTGAAATTTGTTTCACAAGTCCTTGCTCTACAAACTCTTTATCACGCAACTCACATTTCTCCATATTAAACGTATAGATAAAGTGATGAAGATTAAAACGTTGTTGAGTTTTAAACAGCTTTTTCATCACAGGTACATTTGCTTTGCGTATTTCTTTGATTAACGTAATTCGTTTATCACGATCGTCAATTGCACTTTTACTGGTTGAATGGCTTTTCAATTCATATACGAATGCATCTACAATAGGTTTTATCTGCTCAACATAATGTTCATTGTGTAATAGCATTGGATTAATAGGTCCATCTGAAACGTAACCCAAGTTTGTATATGCCTGATTTACAGCCTTTACACTCTGACTGACCTTGAAAGCAGGATGTTGTAATAGCGGAGTACTGATAGGGTAAATAGATTGCAAATAATAAAAAGCATGATCTGTATGTGGGCTATTACTCACATAGTATTGGATAACGGTCTGAGCATTTTTTTTTGTTTTTCGCTTGAAAGGCTGATAGTAGGGATTGGTTACGATTTCTGAAACTTTTTGCATAATGGATAGGTTAAACTCACCCCGACAAAAATAAGGTAAATTGGTGTTTTCTGTCGTATTGGTAGGTTGCATTAACATGTTCATAATGGTCTCGTTTTTTTCAAATATGGTTATTGTGCTCTCTAAGGTTGAGAGCATCTGTGGGATTTTTTGAATTAGACTGATATTGATCTAGCGTTGATCTGACGAGGCCTTCCTGCTTTTCTTTTTTCATACTTACGCGTGCTATACCCAAACGTACGATAGTTGCTAAGCGTTTTCTCGATGATGAATTGATCAACTTTAGTGATGTAATCTACAACGGAGAACAGTATGTCAACTTTTTCTTGATCATTATGAACAAGCATACCAATGGCAAGTTTTTTGTAAGCTGCTTTGTTGTGGTTACAGCTATGATACGTGCCTTTATCTTGAGTAATTTTTCTCCACAAGTCACCAAGTAGATCAGCAAAGTAAGTGTCTTGTTTATAAAGATTGCCATCCATAAAGAAGATAAAATGGTAGTGATAGCCTTTTTGTATGCCATATTCTAATTTCCAAATGTAGCCGACAATTGGAGGTACTTTATCATTTGGTGTATGGAGTTTTTTTAAGAAAATGCTTAAGTAAGTTTTCATTAGTTCAAGTGTGATTTCAAATTTTCTATAAATCGAAAAATCAATCCTGATAACCAGTAATTTACTAAATTTACTAATTAATTTATTGATAAGTTGTTTGGCTTTCTTATTCTGATTTAAGCTTTTTTCTTTGCGTAGTTGGACTGCTTTTTTATAGTCTGCATCAGTTGATAATGCCTTGAATAAAAGTTGGTAGAACCCATTTAAAATTTGAGCCTTGAGCTTGTAATGAGTTGTACTCATCGCTATTGGTTCATTGTGAGCAAGTTGCCAAAAGTTTGTAGATGTATCATTTACAATATGTGAAGGTAGACACTCTACGCAGATCTTACGAAATAGGTCAGTCTCAGCACTTGTGTAATTGACATCAGATATAAATCTTGGATCAATGATTTTTAATGCATCATGTAAAGATCTATGATTTATTTTGTACGATTGCTTTTTTTGGGCACAAGACTCATATACATCGTTGTTTCCATTCGTTAGCATCTTTTTAATGAGTTGAATAACATTATCTTTATGTCTTGCTTCATCATCATCCATAATTACGATATTTTCTTCGTCTATCTCATAAATTTGATATTTTTCATAATTATCGTCAGGATAATCATTTAGGTCTGTGTTCATATAATACTCTTTTAGGTAAATTTTAAGTAAGTGAATCCCTACCAAGGCATGGGTAGCCTTGGTATAAGTGCTAATACAATTGGTTGATGTTTAGATGAGAAGTAAGATGAATGATAATCAATTTAATTAAATGTATTATTTATCAATAGAATATATTGATTAGTAGTACTTATTAATTAAATATAAAATCCTAAATTATTGAAAAATATGACAACGATGATTTCAATAATCTATTTCATCTTTTCCTCAGTAATATCGATTTTCATAATCGAAAGTCGATTTGGAAAGTTAGCAGGTAAAACGTTGCTCAGCTTTAAGCTCAAGCCATTGAATGAGTTCATGCTCAAACCAACCTACAGCGTTCAAACTAAGCTTGATAGGTTTTGGAAACGTTGGATCATAACGTTTCGATTTTTCATTTATCTTTTCATATATGACAGAATGACTTACACCTGTAATTTCAATGACCTTTTTTAGTCGATGGATTGTAGGTGGTTGTAATGTATTAGATTGCATAAGATTTGACTCCGTGATTGAATAAGCCAAAATTAACAACGTATCTTTGGAAAAAAAACAGCGAATGTAATTCCAAACGGGGAAATATGAAAAAAAATTCAATAGAATTTCTTAAAACGGCATGTTTCATTCGTACCAAACAATTCATTGATCAGGAATTTGAGCGTTATGCATTCATGCATCGCTATCAGAAACAGTTAAATGACTTGAATGAATTAAATCAATTAATCGTAGAGAGAATGTCTCAAAAGATCGGTGCGGTTGGTAATTTTTTACCACATCATTCTGAAAGGAAAATTGAATCAGAAAAGTTTGTTGAAAATGAATTGAATCAAGAGACTCTAGAAAAAAAATTAGAAGAATCTAGTTTATATAATGATTTTCTAGCACAACATCCTGAAATGAAGTTTGTTGCAAATTTTATGAAATTTGATTCCAACAAGTTTTTTGAGTTAGAGCTTCTGGCTGTATTTTGGGGTGTTACTCAATATGGATCTGATTTTAAAACACCCATTTTAGATTTTTTTCAGATTATTTCGAATCAGAAATTTAGATACAGAGCCTTTCAAACTTTGAGTTTTATTAGAGCTCATAACGAATATGATCAATTATTTGAGAGCGCATTCTCACTAAGAGATATTTACGATTTAGCTGCTTTAAGTTTTAGAATGCAATTTGATCCGCTCAAATTCTTAATGCCACTGTGTTTAGAGTTTCATACAACTTTTTCTCGTTCACCTTTTCAGCAAGCATCACTCACCCATTATCATGCATTGATTAATTTTTTAACACCGTTGGATACATTGAGAAAAGATCAGAATAAAGTATGGGCGCAACCAAAAAATAAATTAGCACAGCGTATTTTAAATGCTGAAGAAATTGATGAGAGTGCAACCACTATTCCAGAAATAAAATTAACGTTTCAAGTTGCGCTAGATAAAGGGTTCTCATTTTATGATGCAATGTATGACTCTTTGCTTGATGTGCATAGTATTTTGGGACGACAACTTAGTGAAGGTAATTTAAATCATATTCCTTTCCAATTAGAACAACTCACCAATATGATTGAATTTTTATCGGACAAGACTACGAAAGTTCAAACACGACATCCAAAAGCTAAATCTTTAATCGTAAGCTTTCAAAGTTTAATCTTGCACTATTTTAACTTTTTCAAAGAAATGGAATATCGCGCGCATAAAAAGGTAACAATTCCCAATAGTTTTAACCAATTTTTATACGACTTACTTAATTTGAAAGAGCACAAAAATTACTATCACTATAAATTGAATCCAACAAAATATAGGAATGATAGCGACAAGATTGATATCTTATATTCAACTAATATGGAAGATCTTTCTTTTTCATATGATCCAATAAAGAAGGCTTTAAAGAATAGAATAAAACAAGTTGATTTTCCTCAGATTCCCAGACAACCAAATTTGCAAACCGAAGTGATTAATCTATCTTCGCTTATAAAAAGTGAAAAAGATTTTACTTTTGTTGAACGATAGTTATGATTAAAAAGTAGGTTCTAATAAGAAAGAGCACTTAATCATTAAAAGTGCTCTCGTTATTGGAACTGTTCTAAGATCAAAATGTAATACTCAAACTCCCTTGATCAGTAATGAGTTCAGCTTCAAGGACTTGATCGCCTTTACATTTTAGTAAGTATTTGACAGTTTGACTGTAGTTCAATGTGACAGGTAATTTGCTATAAAAGTCACCTGTGCTAAAACCACATCGACCACGATTGATTTTCAAACCTTGTAGAGTAAAAGGCTGTTCATTGGTAGACTGAATTTCAAGAAAATAATCTATCGCCCCAGGCACATTAAAAGCAGATTGTGATTCCTGAGCAGTGATACGACCTCGTGCACTGATTGCACTCGTTTCAATAGAGGTCTCTTCATCGGGTGGTGTATCGTCGACATTTTGAGTCTGATTCGGATTAAGATCAGATTCCATCATGGCTTTAAGCATATCAGGATATTTATTCCATCCATTGATATAGGACTCTGCTTCCTTCACTTCAGCAGGGAGATAAATATGTCCATTTTCAACAATGATCTGCATATCCATCAGTTTGGCTTTGACTGCCTCTTCTGTATAAGAGGCATAAACTGACTGAGCATCAGAACTCTTTGATACCGCTTGATTGGTCGTATTCGCTTCATCTGCTTTAGGTGGTGGATTGTTTTGACTACATGCCATCAATAAGGAACACAGGGCAATGGTGGAAAATAAATTTTTCATGATTGCACCCCTTATAATTTAGGACGAATAACAACGAACCAAATCAATAATAGGATCAGAATCCCACCTACAATTTTACCGACGACTGGAAACATCACCGCTGGCCAAACCAAGCCTTGACCAATATTGTAGGCAAATGACTTGTAGTTATACTGACCCCAAAAGTGTTGATAGATGGCAAAGAAAAAACCAATCACTAAGTAGCCACTGATCACCCATGATTTAATATTTGAACTCATTTACTTTCCCCCAGCGGCAAATTTTGCCAATGCTATAAAAATTCCCATTAGGATCATGAAGCCAATAAATGGCAATCCTAAAAAGCAAATCACTGCAATAATGCAGATGATGCCTGCAAGTGTTCTCATGGCTATTCCTTCATGCACTGATAGGAAACATTGACCATATCCATCTGAAAGGATTCAGTTTGTTGAAGGGTGTACAGATTATTTTTAAGACCATCCTCTCCATATTTATCTTCAAGTTTGTCGTAGATACATGAACAGGTACTGCCATCAATACCACCTGTTTTACAACCACTGATAAATTGACGTTCTGTTTTACTGGCACAACCTGAAGTCATGAGTGCAACAGAGATGAGCACAAGTGAAGTTTGAATTTTCATCATTTCCCCGAATTATTATTGTGTAATTTGAAGTGTTATAAATTTTGCTTATGTCCTGAAATTTAGGCGAGACAAAGCCTTCCAAAGCTAAACCGCATTTGGATCAGGCATATCAGCAAAAGTGTATGATTGTTGCTAGGGCAACAAGGGAATAGAAAATCGCTTTAGGGAAAACAATAAAGATAAAAATGCTGAGTCATGGCGACTACTCCTGTATGTATTAAGAAGCTCTACCAACTTACTGTCAAATAATGGTGGCAGAACGAAAGAGGGTTGACAGACTGGACATACAGAACCAGCACGCGCGAACGCGTCCCCCTCCCGTTCTACCGCAAAGGGGGACGAGAAGGTTTTACACATGTGAGGAATACTCAGAAGAATATACCCTGATGCGCTGTATGAAACGGTCTGTCAAAACCGACTGACGATGTAGGTCAGCAGTTGAATGATAAATTTAAGGGTGGGTTTAGTCAATCAAGGTTATAAAAACCTAATTAAAAAAATGAGACAAATCAAATAATGTGGCTTTAAGTTGACATTGAAATATGCTTGGTGAATAATTTGCCTTAGGTGATGTTGACCCTACTAGCACAGCAATTAGTAAAAAAAACAATTACAACTTATTCTGACAACCATCTATTCATAACTGTGATCTTTTGATCCCGATATGAGGTTTAAAGCTGTGCACCTTATATTGAGTGAATCTTAAAGGATCAGTCATGCCAATTGCTAAACATACGAAATCTCTCGTTGAACGTCTTAATTCAGAAATCGCTTTTTACAATCCTAAATTTGAACCACTCAAATCTTCACATGGCTATGACTTGCTTGCTTGTCTATGTGGTTTAGATAAATATCATTTTCAGCAAATCGGCTTCGTTTCTACTCGTCTTTTTTTGAATGTTCCGACTTACCAACCTGTGGGTTGGAATGATCACATTGGACTTGATCAAGCTCTTGAACAGCTCATCTGTAAGAAAACAGGTTTAAATAGTAAAGAGCATTTCTATATTTTAGGTGGACTCGTTGCTCAACTAACAATGCATGGTTTCAAGGAGGAGGAAGAGTGTATTCGTCATCCTGACCAATTGATTGCTATGCTGCGTGAACTCTATGATACAGATGAATCCATATCAGTTCATTTAGACAGTATCATTGAGTTGATTGATAGTCTTGAGTATGTTGAAAATAATAAAAAGAAAAGCTTAGCATTAGCACTATATTGGGTTTTACACTGGTGTTATGCCGTGCTTGCTAAACACGAAATCATGATTCAAAAAGAGATTCTGGCAAACAATAAAATTCGTGCCAAACAGCAAGCATTGCTTATGGTATATCAACCATATTTTGAACGTGCGCAAGCCAATCTAGAAAAATATTATATTTTGTGTGTACAGCAAAACTTTGATCAAGCACTGAGCTTCAGTGAGCAATTCAAGGGAATTAGGTTTGTTAGCAGTTATGATAAAACACATGCGTTTGCAATATCTAACCAAGCATATGAATTACAATTATTGTCATCAAGAAAAACATCTAATCTATTTTATGTAATAGAAGACATTCATATTGGTGAATATGAAACATGGAATTCATTTTACCGACTGATGAATGAGGCAGAGCGTGAAGCTGAAACCGATGAAGAAAGTATTATCTTGATTCTTTTGCAAAGATTATTTAGACAAGATGCGCTTGGCCGAGATGATACAGGGATGGACTTTGTTGCTATAAATAAATACCAATATTTATTTTCTGATGAGTTTGAGCGAGAGTTAAAACAGCGTTTTCCTTTGGTCAAAGAGAGAGGAAGGTTACAACAACTTGAGCAGAAAGCTTTATCTATTTTTAGTCAAATGTATCGCTATTACTTGCAGCATAAGAATTTTGATGATTATCAATTAACAGGCTTAGTTGGAAATAAAGCAACTGAATGATTTATCAAAAGTGTTAAGAAAGGGCATGAATTCAAATAAATAGGATGTTTAACGGAATATTTAAGGGTGGAAGGAGGGATGTTATTACCTCCCTTCACTGCATGTTCAATGGAAATTATTTATCTGAAGGAAAAATTTTTCGACCTGTACTGGCAGGTTCAATCATAGATTTTACCCATTCTTGAGATAAAAATGTTGGCTTATCTTGAGTTTGAGTAGATTGCTTAACTTTTGGATTTATTGGTTGTTTGGGTTTTGTGTATGACAACATTATTTGTAGTGCAACCTCTTCGTCCACGATTCCTTTAGCAACTTTATCTAATTTTCCTGTGCGAGTTGCATGACGGATTTGATGCAAGGTGAAGCCATATTTATTACAAAAGTCGGAAATTCTAATCTGAGTCATATTTTTAAAATCTGTGGTCGTCTTTAGATTTATCTTACTGATTTCATTTCTTAAAGCATAGAGTGAATAATAACGAATCCCAAATAATTTCACACACATAACATCCTAATGAGAATCATGAAACTCTTTCGAGCCATTCATGAAAATATGAAAACAAAGCCTGCCATCGAGCAGGCTTTTTTATGCCCAAAATTTAAGGAGTCGAGCCATGAGCTTGATTTGCCCCTTTTGTCATTCAACTGAAGTCATGTTGGTTGACGCAAGTACACAACAATCCAATACCACCTTATCCAGCTTGGTCACACCTACCACATTAGGTGCATTGGGAACCACAGTCGCAAAGTCTTTCAATCTACCACCGATTGTCGGTGGAATCGCAGGAACTGTACTCGGTGGTTTGTTTAATTCTTTTACAGAACAAAGCACACCTCCGCAGCAAAGTTTGTGCTTCTGCCATAACTGCTACCAAAAGTTCCCCATTCAATATCTGACTTAAGAACAGATCCAATTTTTCAATATGATTTTAAAAAGGAATAAAACTATGGCACATCAACTTGAACAAATGGCTTATGTCGGTGAAACCCCTTGGCATGGGCTAGGGAATCAACTAAGTCAAAACCAACCGATTGAGGTCTGGGCACAGCAGGCAGGCATGGACTGGCGTATCGAGTCATCCAATGTCAGTTATATGGCACAGAATGAACGTGGGCAAAGCATCATCATGCCGTATGAAGAACAGCGTGTACTTTACCGTTCTGATACCCATGCACCTTTGTCAGTGGTCAGTCAACGTTTTCAGGAAGTACAACCTCGTGAGATCTTAGAGTTCTATCGTGATCTAACTGAACAATCAGGCTTTGAATTGGAAACCGCAGGCGTGCTTAAAGGTGGCAAGAAATTCTGGGCGCTGGCACGTACAGGTCAATCTACTGCACTTAAAGGCAAGGATGTCAGTAATGGCTATATTCTTCTTGCTACTGCATGTGATGGAACACTGGCGACAACAGCACAATTTACTTCCATTCGTGTCGTCTGCAACAACACTTTGGCGATTGCTTTACGTGGTCAGAACAGTAGTGCAGGTGTAGTGAAGGTTCCGCATAGCACCAAGTTTGATGCAGATAAAGTCAAACAGCAATTGGGCATTTCAGTACGTGCATGGGATGAACACATGTACGAAATGAAGCAGCTCAGCCAGCGTAGAGTCACCCAAGGAGAAGCAGCAGCTTTCTTTGATGCAGTGTTTAACAATACCAGCATCAGTGTGGCAGATCAGGAGGACAATATTATTCAGTTCTACCGTGATGTTGCGACTCAGGCAGCACATGCAAATACCAAGGAAAAAGCTGAACCTAATGCCAAGGCGATGACTAAAGCAATGGACATGTTTAATGGTCAGGGACGTGGTGCAACACTTTCATCATCTAAGGATACGGCTTACGGATTACTCTGTTCAATTACGGAATTTATTGATCACGAGCGTCGTGCCATGAGTACAGATCATCGACTCGATTCAGCTTGGTTTGGTGCAGGAGCAGCGATCAAGCAACGTGGACTCGAACAGGCTTTGCGTATGGTTTCATAGCGTAGAAATTTGAGTTTTTTGTAATGGAAAGTTAGACCTATCTATTTATATTTTAAATATAAATTTAAATTTCAAAATAATTAAACCACATCTTCGGGTGTGGTTTTTTTATGCCCTTTATTTGCCACCATCCATATAAAATGAGGAAGCAAGCTATGAATACAGCAATATTAAACCCATCCATTCAACAAGCCAGTAAACCCTTTAACGCCCCAAAACTGTTTACAGCAAAACGCTTGGTGAATACCAAAAATATGACTCAATCTGACTGGCTTGAAGTCAGACGACAAGGTATTGGCAGTAGTGATTGTGCAGCAGCCTGTGGATTGAATCCCTATATGTCGATGCTCGAACTTTGGATGATCAAGACAGGGCGAGTCAAACAATCGATTGAAGATGAAAGTTCAGGTATCGCTCCGCTCTATTGGGGTAAGCAGCTAGAACCATTGGTGGCTGAGTACTACAGCATGCATACCAATAACAAGGTACGCAGAATCAATGCAGTGCTTCAGCATCCAGATCCTGATAAGCATTTTATGCTTGCCAATTTGGATTACTCCGTTGTGGGTAGTGATGAAGTACAGATTTTAGAATGCAAAACCGCAGGGGAATATGGAGCAAAATTATGGCGAGATGAGGTGCCTTTATATGTATTGTGTCAGGTGCAACATCAACTCGCTGTAACAGGCAAAAAGGCAGCGCATATTTGTGTGCTGATCTGTGGTCATGAGACTAAAATCTTCAAAGTGACCCGCTCTGAATCTGTGATCAAACATATCATCAATGCAGAACGTTACTTCTGGGAGTGTGTGGAAAAAGACACACCACCTGATGTGGATGCCAGTGAGTCGGCAGCCAAAGCTATACAGCAGCTCTATCCACAACATATTCCGTTGACTGTTGAAGACTTGAGTCATAACGAACAAGCCAATCAATTGTTTGCTCAACTGATTCAAGAAAAGCATCACATTGAGCTGCATCAAAATAACTTTGATGAAACTAAGCATCAAATCCAGATGTTGATGAGGGATGCTGAACGAGCAACCTTTGCCACTGGTTCAGTGACGTGGAAGAAATCCAAAGACTCAATCGGTTTAGACAGCAAAGCCTTACTCAAACTTCACCCAGAAATGCTTGAGCAGTTTCCGCAAAACAAAGCAGGAACACGACGCTTTCAGATCTATACCAATGACTGAATTCATCACATCGATATTTCCAGTCTTCAAAAAAGCGCAAAAAACCACCCCCGACCTACCGACTCCCGAAGGAGCGGTAGGTCAACAATGGCGGTCTTTGCATTTCATCTGATCTTTAAACGGTTTTGTATTTGCTTACATAACAAAGGGTCAACAGTAAAATTTTATTTAGAGGAAAATTATCATGATTAAAGGTTTAGCAATCACACCACCGATCCTTGGACGTATCAGTATTGGTAAAGTTGTTGAAAAGAACGGTAAACGACTGCCTGAAAAGGACGACCAATTTACCATTACCAGTCAAATTCAAAGCAAGGAGGGGTGGATTAAGCATCCACTAGATGAGCAATTACGCAGTAGAGCACCGAATCAAAAACTCCGTACCATTCCAGTACGGATGATCTTCAATGATCCTGAACTGAATCTGAGAGCTGAGTACAGCTTATTTGATCGACAAACAGGACGGCCTGTCTGTATAGGTAATGGTGAAACCTGTCAGCGACTCACCAATCAGGGTGTTGAGCAGCACCCATGCCCTTCACCAGACTTATGCTCATTGGCACAAGGAGGAAACTGCAAGCCCTATGGACGTTTACATGTCAATTTGGATGAAAGTGATGAACTCGGCAGCTTTATATTTCGCACTACAGGCTTTAACAGTATCCGAACCTTAGCTGCACGTTTGGCTTACTACCATGCTGCATCAGGAGGACTGCTTTCATGTCTGCCTTTACAGCTGACTTTAAGAGGGAAGAGCACTACGCAAAGCTATCGCCAACCTGTGTATTACGTGGATTTAACTTTAAGAGAAGGTGTTTATTTACAGGATGCCATTCAAACCGCCAAAGGCATTGATCAGCAAAGTAAGCAGGCAGGTTTTAACCAATCTGCTTTAGATCAGGTAGCAAGGCAGTGTTTTGCCAATGCGCAGTTTGAGATGGATGCAGAGGAGGGCTTTGATCTGGTGGAGGAATACTATCTTGAAAAAGAACAAAACCGGGCGGTGGAGGAACAAGCTTTGCCTGAAGAGTTTTTACAGGATATTCAGCAGGGGTTACAGCAAAGTGTAAGAGCTGTGAATTAAGCGGAGAGAAGAAAGCTAACGTTAAATTTTACAGACTAGTGATCTATTATTTCAACGAATAGCCGTTCGCATCAATGATTAGGAGCTAGCACTCATGAGTGCGTTTATCGGTCAAACATTTCAAATGAATCAACTCATCAGCATTAAGTAGGTTGTGGAATTTGTCGGGGTGGGGCGTTCTATCATCTACGAGATGATGGATGAGGACTCCCTACTATGATCCAACCTTTCCAAAGAAAGTTAAAATTACTCAAAATCGTATCGGCTGGTCAGCTTATGAGATCCATCAATGGATTGAAAGTAAGTTGGCGAGTCGTGAAGAGGTAGGGAGCTTTTGCTCCCTTATTTTTTGTTTTTTTAGTAAACTAAGTTTAGTTTTAGCCTAAGCACTTATCATGAAAAAGATTGATTACTACCAATAAATTTGCGGATGATTTTACTTCAGAAGGAAAAATTAAATTAGCTTGAATCTAGTTTAATCTTGTATTGCAAGGCATTTGGTTAACCTAGGAAAGGGATTTGCTAGTGAAATTTCAGGATCATCAATAAGAAATTAGATAGTTATCAGAGTTCTTATTTGATTTGAGGTCAGTATAATTTTAAAACAGCGAACCATGAATTTTAAGATCGGTGATCATTTGGTTTATGGTAGTATAGTGGGAAGTACAGAGATTGCTGAGCAGCTCATATTTTATACAACATTGTGTGCTGGAACAATTTGTTTAGATTGCTTTTCGCATTGTTTAAAAGTGTGATGCGATTCAATATTTTTTAAGTTGATATACCCCATTTGATCCATGTCCATGCAAAAGTTACGTCTAGTTAATAATAATTATGAGCTGATCGCTGATATTTCTGAAAATGAAATGAGCTACCAGCTCCCTGATATTCTTGATATCCTTTTAAGGGATAGAACAACATCAACTGCTAGGTCCAAAAAAAATATCATTTGGGCTAATGAAAATTATAATAACTATGGCCCAAATTATGGGATTTCTGCAGAAATTAAACCAGAACTCATCACAGGTAAAATGGGGCATTTAATTATGCCACGTGCCCTGAAGACACGTGAAATTCAAAAGTTACGTACAAAATCAAAAGCAGAAGTGTTTACACCATTGAGGATAGTTAAGAAACAAATTGATGTAATTGAACAAAACTATATAGATGATGATCTAGAAACATATATGAAGCGTAAATGGCTAGAAATCACTTGTGGAGAAGCCCCATATATGACAACACGTTATGATATGGAAACAGGAGAAATCATCCCTATCTCTGAGCGTGTTGGTTTTGTTGATCGCAAATTGCAACGTATCAATAATGAAGTTGATGATAAGGCAGAATGGCAAAGATTGGTTGAAGAGGCTTACAAAGCAAGTTATGGCTTCGAATGGAATGGCGATTCACTTTTATTAGCACGTGAAAATTTACTTTACACTTATCACGATTATTATCTTTTAAAATGGAAAAGTGATCCAACGCATGGATTATTAAAAAATATTGCAGAAATAATTAGTTATAATATATTTCAGATGGATGGTCTAAAATATATAATTCCTTTGTCAGAGAAATTAGAGGAAGTTCAACAGTTAAATCTCCTAGCTGAAGGAGATCAAAAAGAAGAAAGGATTGTGCATCCAGGTAAACGTGTGAAGATTATGAATTGGGATACACAAAAGATGGAATATTTTGATAAGGGGTTAAAATGAAATCAGATCAGTTAGTTGAAATTAAAACAACAAAAACAGTTTATCCTCAAATTTATGCTTATATCACTCCTAATTACCATAAAAATGATGGTTGGATAAAAATTGGTTATACAGAAAAACAAAATGTAGAAGATCGTATAAAACAGCAAACCCACACAGCTAGTCTAGATTATAAAATTTTATGGAGTGAGGCGGCAAAATTTAATATCTCAGATGAATGGTTTAAAGATAAGCAATTTCATGCTTATTTACGTACATTTAAAAAGATTGAGCAGCGTGAGTCTA
Source organism: Acinetobacter sp. YH12049 (assembly GCF_013419875.1). NCBI lineage: Bacteria > Pseudomonadati > Pseudomonadota > Gammaproteobacteria > Moraxellales > Moraxellaceae > Acinetobacter > Acinetobacter sp. YH12049. The sequence goes on from NZ_VOZH01000017.1 coordinate 22,227, forward strand.
CTGAGTGGTTTTTTTATAATGGTTCACCTGAAAAAGCACAGAAGGATTTTAACGACTTTAAAAATGGAAAATATGATCAAAGCAATCAAAAATTAACGTATCAATTGCGAGCAGAGCAACAAGCAGCAGTTGAGCAAACCCTTACTTATGCTAAAAATAATCTTCAAGGAGCCTTTCTTTGGAATGCGAAACCTCGTTTTGGTAAGACATTAACCACTTATGATTTTGTGCGTCAATACGATGCTAAAAAAGTATTGATCGTTACGAATCGCCCTACAATTGCGAATTCATGGTTTGATGACTTTGAAGCCTTTATTGAATGGCAAACTGATTTTGCTTTTGTATCAACAAGTGAGTCTTTAAAAGATAGACCTGTGTTGACACGTGAAGAGTTCCTTGCACAAACAGGCAGTGGTAAGAAGCGAATGATTGCTTTCATTTCTTTACAAGATTTAAAGGGGGCGATCTCATTTGGCGGAAGTTACAATAAATTATCATGGGTAAAAGATTACGAATGGGATGTATTAGTTATTGATGAATCACATGAAGGTGTAGATACATTTAAAACGGATATTGCATTTGACAATATCAATCGAAATTTTACATTACATCTTTCAGGTACCCCATTTAAAGCAGTTGCTTCGGGTAAATTTACTGAGGAAGAGATTTATAACTGGACATATAGTGACGAACAGCAAGCTAAGGCTCAGTGGGATAATCCTGAAGAAAATAATCCATATGAGAAATTACCGCGTTTAAATTTGTTCTCGTACCAAATGGGTCAGATGATTAGTGATACAGTCAATAAAGGTGCTGATATCGATGGTCAGAATATAGATTTTGCATTTGATCTTAATGAATTCTTTGAAACAGATGAAAAGGAAAAATTTGTTCATGAGGCTGATGTGAATAAATGGTTAGACTCACTTACTCGCAATGAAAAGTATCCATTTTCAACTAAAGCATTAAGAGATGAATTAAAACATACGTTTTGGTTATTAGATCGAGTTGCAAGTGCTAAAGCTTTACAAAAATTACTTAAGCAGCACCCTGTCTTTGAGAACTACAAAATTATATTGGCTGCTGGTGATGGACGTAATGATGAAGATGACCAAATCATCAATCAAAACTCACTTGACCGTGTACGTGAGGCAATTAAGACTAAAGATAAAACGATTACCTTATCTGTTGGGCAACTAACCACAGGTGTAACTGTTCCAGAATGGACGGCTCTGCTTATGTTATCCAATATAAAATCACCTAGTTTATATATGCAAGCTGCATTTCGGGCACAAAATCCATGGACATATACAGTAGATGGAGAAGTAAGACAAAAAGAAAATGCCTATGTTTTTGATTTTGCACCTGAACGTACTTTAATTATTTACGATGAGTTTGCAAACAATTTATCGAATCAAACCACGAACGGTGGTGGTACAAGTGATGATCGTAAGAATAATATCCGAATTTTACTAAACTTTTTCCCGGTTATTGCAGAAGATCATGATGGGAAAATGGTTGAGCTAGATGTTGAGCAAGTTTTAACAATACCTAAGACGCTGAAAGCACAAGAAGTCGTTAAACGTGGCTTTATGTCTAATCTCTTATTCCAAAATGTATCAGGTATTTTTGCTTCGCATGAAGTACGTGAAATTTTGGAGCAGCTTAATCCTGTTGATACAGGTAAGGTTATGCCACGTCAAACTAGTAAACCAATTAATACACAAGATGTTGAAATAGATGAAGAGGGTGATGTTGTTGTCGCACAGGAAATTGTAATTGCAAAAACGGAAGCACATTTTGGTGCTAAAGTTTATGCTGACGTTACTGCAAGTGTTGAAAATATCACTCATACGTCGAGTTCGCATTTAGCTAGCGCAGTTGCAAATGCATTTAAAAATAATGCACAAGATTGTGTCAAAGAACTTGCCAAAGAACAGGGATTATCTAAAAAAGTTGCTGAAGCAGTGGTTCAACAATCAGCCAATGTTATTGCTCGTGAAGTCGAAGTTGTACAAAAACATGCAGAGATTAAGCTCAAAGAAGCTGAGGTGGAGTACAAAAAAATAGTGTCTCAATCTAAAAATAATTTTGTGGAAGTCGAAGCTGCGAAAGCTGAATATGAGGAGAAAAAGCAACAAATTGAAGAAACATTTAAACAAGAGATTCAAGAAACTGTTGCAACGAAGACACAGGAATTAGCTCAACAAACGACAAAGACGATTCTTGAAAAAGCACAAGAGAAAAAGAAAAATCATGTTGAAGATGATGTTCGTGCTCGTTTACGTGGATTTTCCCGAACGATTCCTTCATTCTTAATGGCATATGGAGAAGAGAGCACAACCTTAGAAAGCTTTGATAGCACTATCCAAGACAAGGTGTTTAAAGAAGTGACAGGAATTACCTTAGAGCAATTTAGAGCACTAAGAGATACTCATAAGTTCTTTGATGCAATGGTGTTTAATCAGTCTGTACAAGAGTTTTTGAAAAAACGTCGTGAACTCGCAAATTATTTTGATGAAACTCAAACAGAAGATATTTTTGACTACATTCCACCACAGAAAAACAACCAAATTTTCACACCTAAAAAGGTGGTAAAAATGATGGTAGATCAATTACAAGCAGAATCTCCAAACTTGTTTACATGCCCAGATAAGACATTTGCTGATTTATATGTAAAATCAGGTTTATATCTGACAGAAATTGTAAAACGTTTGTATGTAGGTTTGGAGGATAAGATTCTAGATCCAGAGAAACGTTTAAAGCATATACTAGAAAACCAAATTTATGGTTTTGCCCCAACTGAGATTATTTATCGTATTGCTCGTAACTTTATCTTCGGTTTTGATGAGCAGGCTAAAAACATTAATGATTCACATATTGTTTGTTTAGATACAACGCCTTTTGCAAAAGGTGAAGGAGATTTTGCAGCTAAATGTGATGAATTGTTTGGAGAGAGAAAATAATGAAATTTGATGTTGTTGTAGGAAATCCTCCATATCAAGCATTATCATCTGTTAATAATAAACAAGATGCTGTTTATAATTACTTTTATGATTTAGCTGAAAAAGTAAGCTCAAAATATTGTTTAATTTCACCAGCTCGTTTTTTATTTAATGCTGGTTTAACAGCAAAAGAGTGGAATCAGAAAATGCTTTCTGATGCACATGTTAAAATTGTATATTACGAACAAGATTCAGCTAAAGTTTTCCCTAGCACTGATATTAAAGGTGGTGTTGTAGTTCTTTATAGAGATGTAGATTGTGCATTTGGAGCCATAAATCATTTTATTCCTAATGAAAATTTAAGGAAATTAGCTTCTAAAATGGAATCTAATCCGGAAAAAAATTTACCGTCAGTTATGTTTGGTGGTCGTTCAGATTTAAAATTTAATGAATTATTTCTTAAAGATTATCCAGATTCACCTAAAAGACGTCTTCTACAGATACAGCGTAAACATCCTGAAGTATTGGTTCTCGGACCCAATGAAGAATATGAATTAAAGTCATCAACTTTTGACTCTTTAGATTATGTTTTTCTAGAGAAGGAGCCTGCTCATTCAAGTAATTACTGGAAGATATTAGGTCTATATAAAGGGGAAAGGACTTATCGTTGGATTCCGAAAAAATATATGACAGCTCGATATCCATTAAAAAATAATTTAGACAAGTTTAAAGTTTTTGTACCTAAAGCAAATGGAAGTGGTTCGATAGGTGAGATATTAAGTACTCCTTTAGTAGGGAGACCATCTGAATCAGCAACTCCCACATTTATTTCTATTGGGGCATTAGATACAGAAATTGAAGCCATTAACTTAGTTAGGTATTTAAAATCTAAATTTTTGCGAGTTCTACTTAGCATATTAAAGATTACCCAAGATAATCCGCCGTTAAAATGGGCACATATTCCTTTGCAGGATTTTACTGGAAATTCAGATATTGACTGGAACAAACCTATACCTGAAATTGATCAACAGCTCTATGCTAAATATGGTTTAACACAAGATGAAATTAATTTTATTGAGACAAATGTCAAGCCAATGCAATAATAAACTTCAAAGTAGATTAATTTTTTAATACCTTTTGCCTAAATGGGGAGTATGGTATTCGGAACAAGTTTTTTAATGAAACAAGTTGCCAAAATCTCGCATAGTTATTTTTAGTATGATGTGGCTTTGTTGCATAAATATTCAAAAGCTGAGTTTTCCCGTAAGCATCCGCTGAGCCCCCATTAAGGCTGAATGACCATTAAAGCGTATTTGGATTATCTCAAATGCTGAAGGTTAAGCTACTTAGGGTTTAATTTAAAAAGTAAGATTATGAAACATATAGATAAAAATAAAGATATAGCAGATTATACGCTCATTCAAGAGAATATAGTCTTGAAGCTAGATACCAAAGCAAAAGAACTGTTAGGATATTTCTTTGATGCTCTAAATTATATATATTCCGAAGTTAAAAAAAGTAGTAATATTCAAAATATTAACTTTTACTTACTAAGTTTAAAACCTAAAATTGATTGCATTATAGGAACAAAAAATAAAGAAGTAGTTTATCAGTTACTCAATACTGCTATAGGACAATGGTTTAAAGAAGATATCGGTTCTGCTTACTTAAAAATTGATAAACCTAGTAAGGTTTTGAAGAATAATAAGATATCTTTACCGCTACCACATTGTTCAAATGTCGACTTTATCAGCCCTGATATTTATAAAAAGCACTTGGATTCCTACTATGATCCGTATATCTATATATTAAAAATTAAAAATATTTTTATAGCACAAATTAATTTTTATCGCGTCCCAATACGTAAAAAGAAGTTTTATGTGTTAAAAAATAAAGAGGCTATACAAGTTGCGGGTAATTATGAACTCATTAATTCCTCGAAACTGAAAAAGAAAGCATATGCTGACTTAGCAAGCCATGAAGATAGCAAAAAAATGAATTACAGTCATAATTTATCTAAGATGGAGCAAGGTTCTGTTATTACCCTGGCAAATAAAGGTAGTGATGAATCAATTAATTATGAAGCATGGAAACAATATTTTGAACGCTTTAAGAGTACTAACAACATTGATATTGAAATAGCTTCAGAAATTCTAGAGGCTTTTAAGGAAATCGATTCAAACCGCAATGAGAGTAATCGAAAGTATTTACAAGAATATTATGAGAAAGGGAAGCTAGGAAAATTTGGGTTACCACAGGCAAAATGGAGACATGGTACATATGGGATTAGCTCAAAAGAGCCAGATTTTTTTAGTAAGATAAAAGATTAGACTGCTATCTAAAATTGAAAATAGTTTGATTCAGATGAATTGATAAAATTTATTGATTAGGTGAACTAATGAAGGAGAAACTACTGTCTAAGTAGAATGAGAATCAGTGTTCAATACTACGTACCACAGGGTGTTAATTCAGATAAAAATATGTAACTGATTCAGCTCCGTTTATAGAATTCATCTTACAGATGATTTTAGATGCTATTCTTAGTTCAACTTATACCTCTCAAGATAGCGGCCATGTTACCGCTCAAGTTAACGTACATGCTTATCAAGAAATGAGTGATCATGTACAGCGTTTAATTTCTTTATTGGGGCAATGCGATTATACCTTAGCTGAGTTAATGCAATTGGTCGGATTAACTCATCGAGCAACGTTCCAAAAGAATTACTTGAATCCTGCCATAGAAGCTGGCTTGATTGAGCGTACTATTCCAGATAAGCCGAAAAGTCCGAAGCAAAGGTATCGCTTGAGAAAATAAGTTTTATGCATCCTAAGCACTGAAATTAAGCTCTTCTATTCTTAGGAAAAGGTACAATTTTATCCCTCAAGCTATCAATAAAATCAGACCATTCCTGCATCATCTTGGTTCGATACTCTAAATGTTGTGCATGATTGTATGCTTGAGAAACAGCATTACCAACGGTGTGAGCTAGTTGAATTTCAATCGCATCATGCATATAACCTTGCTCATGTAGAGTTGTAGAGGCAAGCCCACGAAATCCATGTCCTGTCATTTTACCTGTATAACCCATCGTACGAATGGCACTTAAAAGGGCATTGTTACTTAAGGGCTTTGCAGTACTGTGATTATAAAAAACAAATTGTTTATTACCTGTAAGGGGTTTTAGATCTTCGATGAGTACAATAGCTTGTCGAGATAAAGGAACAATATGGGGTAGAGCCATTTTCATTTTATAAGCTGGGATGCGCCATAACTTATTTTCAAAATCAATTTCATCCCATTCCATGTTTATGAGCTCAGCTGTCCTCACAAAAGTTAAAGTCATAAACTGTAATGCTGTCTTAACTAAGATATTGCCGTGATAGTGATCCATTCGTTCTAAGAAAGGCGGAAATTCAGAAATATCTAAGCGAGCCATATGTTTTACTTTACGGGGCTTTAGTGCTTCCTGAAGATGAGGAGTCGGGTCATTCTCGATCAGACCTTTACGTATTGCAAAACGGAAAATACGTCCTGCTAAAGGTATAGAGCGTTTCGCCATCTCTTGTGCACCGCGAGCTTCAATCTGTTTAGCACAAGCAAGGATATCTTTACCCTTAATCTGATCAATAGGCATATGCCCTAATGCTGGGAAAAGATCCTTTTCAAAAACAGATAAGTCTCGTAAATATGTCCCTTCTTTAATAACAGGCTTTCGATCTTCCATCCATTCCATAGCGAGGGATTTGAAAAGAGTACTTTCATCAGTTTGTTGTAAGCGCTCATTCTTTATGGCATTCGGATCAATACCATTGTAAAGCTGAATACGTGCTTCATCACGTGCACGGCGAGCTTGAGCAAGTGTGATTTCTGGATAGCTGCCAATAGTTAAAGTGCTTTCACGGCCATTAAACCGATATTTTAAACGCCAGAACTTTCCACCAGATGGAGTGACCTCAAGATATAATCCTTTTTCGTCTGAGTATCGCTTTTTTTTATCAAGGGCTTTTATTTTTCTAACTTGAGCATCAGTAAGCATTTTTAATAGTATCCGTGCAAATTGGGGGACGAAAAATAACTTAAAAAAATTGTCCCCCAATTATCCCCCACGATATGGGGGATTGCAATGGATGTGCTAGGATTTTATAAAATAATAAAAAAGGCTTAAACCTATGTAGTTTAAGCCTTTCAGTACTCCGTTGGATACTACGGGAAGCTAATTTGGCGGTGAAAGAGGGATTCGAACCCTCGAAACGCTATAAACGTTTACACACTTTCCAGGCGTGCTCCTTCAGCCACTCGGACACTTCACCTTTTGCGCGGTGGATAATAGCGAAAAAAATATATTCTGCCAAGAGAAACAATTGAATTAGACAAAAACATCTTGAGCGGTGCTATGATTCGCAAAAATCCTGTCTAAATTGAAGACAATTATATGCAAAGTACTGCACAAAAAGCCGCATTGCCTGCCATCACCTTGGCAGCTTTGGGCGTAGTATTCGGAGACATTGGGACGAGCCCATTATATGCGCTGCGCCAATGTTTCCTCACAGCACACTTGGCGATTAGCGAAGCGTCTGTGCTGGGTATTCTGTCCCTGATTTTCTGGTGCATCATGCTGACGATTAGTTTTAAATACGTCAGCATCATCATGCGCGCAGATAACAATGGCGAGGGCGGTATTATGTCGCTGTTGGCCTTGAATCTACGAACCACACGAATTGCCGAAAACAAAAAAATCTACCTGATTGCCCTTGGCTTTATTGGGGCATCTTTGTTCTTTGGTGATGGGATCATTACCCCCGCAATCTCTGTGTTATCCGCGATTGAAGGCTTAAGTATTGCGACGCCGATGTTTAACCAATGGCTGCAACCCTTATCGATCGGTATTTTAGCGGGGCTATTTTTAGTGCAACGCCATGGCACAGGCACGATGGGTAAATTCTTTGGGCCTTTAACGCTCATGTGGTTTTTATCCATTGGTGGTTTTGGACTATGGAGTATTTCGCAAACGCCATTTGTGTTGACCATGATCAGTCCACATTGGGCCTTCAATTTTGTGGTTCAGCAGCCTTATGTTGCATTTTTGACTATGGGTGCGGTTATCTTGACGATGACGGGTGGTGAGGCAATCTATGCCGATATGGGGCATTTTGGCCGACTCCCAATCCGCTTGGCATGGTTTATTGTGGTGATGCCGTGCTTGCTGTTGAACTATGCGGGTCAAGGTGCTTTGCTACTGCGTAATCCTGAAGCTTTAGCCAATCCATTCTATATGCTGATTCCTGAATGGGCATTGTATCCAATGATTGCTTTGGCAACTGCGGCCGCGGTGATTGCCTCTCAAGCGGTGATCACAGGGGTATTCTCCATGGTCAATCAGGCGATTCAATTGCGTTACTTGCCGCGTTTGACAGTGAAACATACCTCTGAAGTTGAACGTGGTCAGATTTATTTACCATTTATTAACTGGGCATTGTTTATCTCGGTGCTGATCTTGATCTTGCTGTTTGAAAACAGTGCGAATTTGGCCAGTGCGTACGGCGTAGCTGTGACCATGACCATGCTCTGCGGTACGATTTTGATCTCAGTTTTAGCTTATGGTTTATGGCGTTGGCCGGTTTGGAAAGTGGCGATTTTTGCAGTTCCATTTTTATTGATTGATTTGATTTTTGTTGCATCGACATCATTAAAAATCGCAGCGGGCGGTTGGGTTCCAATCCTGATTGGTGCGGTATTGTTTACGATTTTAATGACGTGGAAAGATGGACGGGCATTGGTGCTCAATCGGCTCGGTAAAGATGCTTTGCCTATTGACCTGTTTATTCGCAGTGTTAGCATGGGTAGTGAAACCAAGTTTGTTCCAGGTGATGCCGTATTCTTGACAGGAACGCCTGAGATCGTGCCTCATGCCATGTTGCATAATATTAAGCACAACAAAGTTCTGCATGAACGCAATATTATGGTTACGGTCAACACCCGAGATGTGCCATTTGTACCCGAAAATGAGCGGGTGATCACGGAAAAACTAGATGATCGATTCTATCGAATCACGATGTTTTATGGGTTTAAAGATCAGCCGAATATTCCTGCCGCTTTGGAGCATGCGTATCGTGAATTGGGATTTGAATTTGATTTAATGCAAATCAGTTTCTTTATTTCCAGAGACCGTATTATTCATACCTTGGGTGAAGGCATGGCACCTTGGCGAGAAAAGCTGTTTATCTCTATGCAGCGAAATACCAGTCCAGTCAGCGATTTTTATCAAATTCCAACCAACCGTGTGGTTGAGTTGGGCAGTCAGATTGAAATTTAAGACGTAGATTGAACTTTTAGGCATAGATTTAAAAGTTAGACACGAAAAAGCCAGATCAATTCTGGCTTTTTTTTTATCTGTAATAATTAAACTTTTTAGTCCAAAGACATAGAGATCATTCTGTTGCTTTTTCCTGGGAGGAGTATGCGAGCAAAACAACAGAATGAAGATGTTGCGTTATTTGATCCTTGAAAATACGCTGATTAGTTGATTGTCGCGTCTACATCTGCAGAGGCTTCAGGCGCAGCTTGGATGGCTTCGTCAGCAACAGGTGCTTCTGGGTTGGCTTGAATTGATGCATCTGCAGGATTTACACTTTGAGTCTCAGGTGCTGCCATAAAAGCATCTTGTTGTGCTTGAGGAGCTTCAGGCAATGCAGCCGATGCGCTATCGGCATTCACTGGCGCTTCTGCAGAAGAGGCAATGACGGGTGCAGCGTTGTTATCCGCTGATACGGCTTCAGGTGTATTGGCCACTGCTGTTTGTTCAGTTGGAACGGACTGCTCTGTAGGTGCAGCAGCTACACTTTGTTGTTCATTTGCGAGTGCATTTTCCGCTTCAGTCACGGCTTGTTCAGCATTTGCAGGGACTGCAGGGGCATTCGGATCGATTTGGTTTGCCTGAGCCTGTTCAGGGTTTAAGGGCTGTTCTGTTGCAGCGGCATTGACTTGTCCGGCAGGTGCTTCAAGCAATTGAACTTGACCACTTGATACCAAGTCCTGAATAGAACCGGGTTGACCATTCACAGTGGTCACAATTTTGACTTTAGACAAGCTTTCTAAAGTGTCACCGGGTTGAATCGGCGGCTCTGCAAATGCTGCTGCGCTCATTAAACCTGAAATTAAACCTAAACCTAAAATTTTAGAATGCATAGTCACTCCGTATATTTTTATCGCAATTTTTCGTATTTTTACCTTGTCATAATTCTTGAGGCGAATTCAATGAAACATACGCAACTGCTTCATGACTTCCTATAAAGACCTGCACAACTGCGACATAAAGTTACATCAACTGCTGCTTTGTTAAACAATATTTGTGTGATTGTTAAGCAAATTAAAAAAGAAAAGTGTACTAAAATTTTCACCCTTGCTAAGCTGCGGAAAAATAGTCCTTTTTAGAAGTCATTGTTGTAAGTCATGGTCAAAAAGAAACGCAATTCAGCAAATCCGCTTTCACAGTTATTTGGGCAAAATGGCATAAAAGTGCTTTTAGGTCTGGTGGCAACAGGGAGCTTTGCAATTGCTTTCGGGCAAGAAAAAATTCAACAACTTGTTTCCATGAGCAGCAGTTCAAATAGCGCTTGTTTGGACCAGTTTTACCGTGAAGTGCCGCCTTATTTGGTCCGTGAAAGCTTACATAAAAACAGTTTCCCCCTGTGTTTTAATGGCTTTAATGTCATGTATTCAGGGATATCCAAGACACCACTTTGGGTTGCAGAAGCATTAACCCCCGCACGGCTGAGTCAAAAAATTCCGCGTGAAGATAACTTTCATGAAGAGACTCGCGTGCCGTCTGAATATCGGGCTTTGCTGTCAGACTATAAATCTTCAGGCTATGACCGTGGACACATGGCACCCAATGCAGATATGCCCAATAAAGCGGCACAGTTAGACAGTTTTTCTTTGGCCAATATGGTGCCGCAAGCTCCAAAAAATAATCAGCAAGTGTGGCGCGAGTTAGAAGAAGCCACACGGGCGATGGTGACCAAACAAAAGCAAGATGTCTATGTGGTGACGGGGCCGGTGTACAGTGCGAAAAAATTAAAAACCATCGGGCAAGGGGTCATCGTGCCGACCGCGACTTATAAGGCGATCTATTTGCCGAAAAAAGGTGTTGCAGGCGTGTACTATGCGGACAATACCTTGCGTGATACGGCACCGACAGTCAAAGTCATGAGTATTTGTGCGCTAGAAGAACTGACTGGAATTAATTTCTTTCCAGAATTAACTGAAGACCAAAAGCGTAATACCTACCGTTTGCCACTCAAAGCCACCCAAGTAAAAGCAAATCAAGATATCGCTTATTTGCATTGGGATGCTGAAAGCCAGTGTGCTGCAGATGTCGCAGAAGACAAGATTTTAAGTTTGCAAAAAGAGTTTAAATCGAGTGGTGGTTCTGTGGGAGAGACATCCATGGCAAGCAGTGAAAATGACAACAATCAAGATGCCTTGGTCAAACAATTGATTGAAGAAATTCTGCAATATCTGCTACAGATTTTGAAATAATTGAGTAGATAATAGCGCTGAACTGCGAGCGATGAAGAGGATCATTGCTTGCAGTTGAAATCTTTTTCACGTATTTCTATTGCTGCATCACTACAACAAAAAAGAAGGATATCCATCATGTTCAAAGCATTTGAAAATGACACTGCGTCGCATGCAATTCATGACTTAACACTAGAAAATGGCCAAGATCGAATTAATATTTATGGCAATTTACAGGTGACGAAAGACCAAGCAGGTTTAGCTGCAGCGAAAGCTTTACAGGCATTTTTCAATGATGTGGTGACCACGCTTGAGGCAGAAACCAACTTAGCTGAAAAAATAGCGCAGGGCGGTGAAGAAAACGAAGTAGAAAATCCATTTCTTTAAAGCTGTGTCATCGGCCGTCGAAGGAAGCAAAGCTCAATTCGGGATGAATGAAAAAAAGCTCACAGATTGTGAGCTTTTTTATGGTGTCTTCTTCTATTTATTCGTCTTTTGCCATCAGTTTATAGATGACCGCACCAATCACCGCACCAATGATTGGGGCTACCCAAAATAGCCAAACTTGTGATAGCGCAGCAGTTTCAGCAAAGAATGCCACACCCATACTACGCGCTGGGTTGACCGAAGTATTAGTGACGGGAATGCTGATCAGATGGATCAATGTAAGCGCAAGACCGATCGCAATTGGGGCAAATCCAGCAGGGGCACGTTTATCCGTTGCTCCCATGATCACAATCAGGAAGCCAGCCGTCAGCACAATTTCAATGACTAACGCTGAGAGCATAGAGTATTTACCTGGAGATAATTCACCATAGCCATTGGTGGCAAAACCGCCGACTCCTGTAAATCCGGCCTGACCTTGTACAATGATGAATAGAATAAATGCGGCGAGGGTTGCACCCAGCAATTGAGAAATAATATAGGGTGCTAGTTCTTTCGCTTCAAAACGACCACCGGCCCACAAGCCGATACTCACGGCAGGGTTAAAATGTCCCCCTGAGATATGACCCAGCGCATAAGCAGCCGTTAACACCGTTAAACCGAAGGCCAGTGCCACGCCTGCGAAGCCAATGCCAAGTTCAGGAAAGGCCGCAGCCAAGACCGCACTACCACAACCACCAAAGACCAGCCAAAACGTACCGATCAGTTCTGCTAAATATTTATTCATTTAAAATTCCATTTGTTTTTGTCATTTGGAATAGATTTTCAATCTTTCACTCAGCATGAGTGCAATATAGTTGTGAAGTGTTGTTTTATTCATTTATTGAATATGCATAGCTTTAATGGATTTTGCTGAAAATCACAATATATAAAATGATAACTGCGTCACATTTTAACTTGCTGCTTCAATTTGCGATAAGCGCCATTGCTGTGGGGTTAAATTTCGCCATTGTTTAAAAGCACGTTGAAATGCACTCTGTTCTGAATAACCTAGCAGTAGCGCAATTTTTTGCAAACTTAAATGTGGGTCTCTTAAAAATTCTTCAGCCATCATACAGCGGACCTCCTGCATGCGTTGCTGATAGGTGCTGCCTTGTTGTTGTAAATGGCGTTGTAATTGTCGGACGGACAGATTCAGTTGCGTAGCGACATGTTCAATTTGGAACTGATTTTTTTGTAAACCCATTAAGATGGCTTGCTGTAAGCGTTGGTCGATTTGCGTGGTATTCGGCAGCTTTTCCAATAAAGACTGTGCCTGTTGCATTAACAGTTTTTGTAAGGTCTGATCGCCTTGGGAAAAGGGGCGAGACAGTTCTTGAATGGGAATAATAACCTTCGACTTTTCTTGGGAAAATCGAACTTTACAGCGAAAATATTGTTCATACTGAGCGACATTTTTCGGTGCAGGATTATGAAAATGCACTTCGTGTAAATTGATATCTTCAAAACGCATGAATAATTTTAGAAACTGCAGCATTAAGGCAATCGCAATTTCATCGGTCAATTGATTGGCCATATTCATGGGTAAATCATTCCAACCGATCGAGAAAAAATCATTTTGAATATCAATCAGCAATGGACTACCATCGAAGATTAAGCGATGAAAATCATGGTAGCGGAGCAGCGCTTCGCCTAAGTTTTCACAGGACAGGGCAATATACGCAATGATGCCAATATGTTTGGGTTGCACATGTTCTGCAATTTCTAAACCCAGCGCTGGCTTTTGGATCTTTTGATCCAAATCCATCAATAAATCACGCCAAACGGCATAATCAAAACGTTCTAAGTTTTGAACTTTATTCAGTTTTTCAGGAATAGCAATGCCTTGAGCTTGGTGATAAGCATAGAGCAAATGGCCCAGTCCTCCATAGACCGATCCTGTATAGTCCTTGAGTTGTTGCATATTTTTTTAATTCTAAATTTTGTCGTGTTTTGTCAATAATATTAAAAAAAACGGTCAATATCTAGCCCTCTTCATTACCTATAGTGGAGCTAAGAAAAGGAGATATTGGTCATGTTAAAAGGTTTTATTGCAGGGTTGGTCGTCGCCAATGCCTTTGAATGGGTCGCGCATAAATATGTTTTGCATGGGACACATCGGTCAGGCAAGCCACGTTTTAGTCCAGTACCGAAAAGCATGAAATCACATTGGGAACATCATCGTGAAGTTCGAAAAACAGATTTTCATGATCATGGCTATGTTGAAGGTGTACAGAACTGGCGCACGAAAAATGAAATATTGTCACTGGTGGCAGTTTCAGCGGTATTTGTCCCGCTGTTTTATCCCATTTCCAAAGGAATGAGTTTGTCTGTGCTGTATTGCGCAGGGAATTATTATTATATCCATCGTCGCGCACATCTTGAGCCAGAGTGGGCGATGAAAAAGATTCCATGGCACTATGACCACCATATGAACTCAAATCAGGATGCCAATTGGTGTGTGACTAAGCCGTGGTTTGATTATATTTTAGGGACTCGAGTGATCTCCTCGGCAAAATTACAGGAACAGAACCCATTGGGTGTGTTACTACCGACAGCGATTGCGAAACCATTGTCACACTGGGTCAATCGGGTATTTCCTGCAAAGTGGGTCGCTGAGCGTGAAAAGCCAGTTGCACTTCTTGAAACGGTCTAATGTGAAAGCGTTGTACGTTGTGACAACAAGCTTTTCTACCCAATTGAGTTGTCGCAATTTGTCAACAAATTATGAATCTACTGTCAATCAAATGCAGTGCAAATGCCCTATATTTAAATCATCAAAAGGCTTGTACACGACGAGTTGATTGATGAAGTTGCTATGTATATTTTTTCATTTGTTTTAAGTATCAGACCAAGTGCTGTAGTTTTTCTTGGTTTATAGGAGCCGACAAGGCTCCTTTTTTTATGTCTATAGTGGATGAATTAAATTGACGATTCGCTGCTACAACTCCATGGCGTTGCATCAAAAACACCAAAGCAAAAAAAGAGCGAATCATCGCTCTTTTTCAATCCTCATTGAAAACGAATCAATTAAAGACGCATTTCAATGCCTTTTTCTGCAAGATATTTTTTCGCTTCAGGAATGGTGTGTTGACCAAAGTGGAAAATAGAGGCTGCAAGCACCGCATCTGCGCCACCTTTTAAAATGCCATCGGCCAAATGTTGGAGATTACCGACACCACCAGAAGCAATGGTTGGAATGGTCACACGGTCATTGATGTTACGCATCAGTTCAAGGTCATAACCGGCTTTGGTTCCGTCAGCATCCATCGAGGTGATGAGTAATTCACCTGCACCGAAGTCCGCCATTTTTACTGCCCATTCGATGGCATCGATACCGGTTTCTTTACGACCACCGTGGGTGAAAATTTCCCATTTATTGTCGCCAGTTTTTTTTGCATCAATAGCAACCACAATACACTGTGCGCCAAAACGCTGAGAGGCTTCTTGTACAAATTCAGGGTTATAAATAGCCGCAGAGTTAATCGAAACTTTGTCCGCACCCGCATTTAATAACAGGCGGATATCTTCTACTTTACGCACGCCACCACCGACTGTTAATGGCACAAATACAGACTCAGCCATACGCTCTACCGTACGGTAAGTGGTATCACGACCATTTGAGGTTGCGGTAATGTCTAAGAAGGTAATTTCGTCCGCACCTTGTTCGTTATAACGGCGTGCAACTTCAACTGGATCGCCTGCATCACGAATATCAAGAAATTGAACACCTTTCACTACACGACCGTTGTCCACGTCGAGGCAAGGAATAATACGTTTAGCAAGCATAATTTTTTCCAAAAATAACAGCCGATTATGAAACTTCGCGACTTAGATGCTACACCTTAGTAGTCGGAGCGGTTATTCTATCAAAAATATGTAAGTTTTTTCGCAGGTTTTCTATGTCGGTTTATACCACTTTGACTTTAAAGGAAGTTCAGGATTTTGCAGCACCTTATGGACTGGAGGTGATTGACCTGATTCCGATTCAAGGCGGTATTCAAAATACCAACTATTTTATTGTTTGCGAAAATGGCACGCAGTATGTATTAACTGTTTTTGAAGAGATGGACGAGCAAGGTGCAGGGGAACTGGTCCCTGTACTTGAACATTTGGGGCAGGCTGGTCTAGCTGTGCCTGTACCGCTGAATCATTCGGGTAAAGCGATTCATAGCTTAAAGGATAAACCTGCACAGATTGCGCCACGCATGCAAGGTCAACATCCGATGCCTGCGAGCTTAGCGCAAGCAGAAGTGATTGCTGTTGCCCAAGCGAAAATGCATGTGGCTCTACAAGACTTCCCTTTGGAACGTGCAGAATATCGTGATCATGCTTATTGGTTACAAGTTTCACGCGATATTCGTCCAACATTAAATGAAGCAGATACCACGTTGCTCAACAATCTGTTGGGCTTATATGACATCTTAACGGCGATGTATCCAGACCGTCCTGCCGGTTTTATTCATTCTGATCTGTTCCGTGACAATACTCTATTTGAAGGCGATCAACTCAACGGTATTTTAGACTTTTATGAGTTAAATAAAGATGAACTTTTGTTTGATATTGCTATTACTTTAAATGACTTCTGTACTGAATATCCGGATGTGCATTTGAATGAAGACAAAGCCATTGCCTTTTTAAATGCATATGAAAGCGTGCGCCCATTAACCGCAGATGAAAAATCATGTCTAGAGTTATATTTGGCAATGGCGGCGGGTCGCTTCTGGATGATGCGTTTACAGGTGGCACAGAAAAATGCTGCAGAAGGCCGTACAGGGGATGATATTTTGCAGAAAAACCCTGCTGAAATGCGTAATATGCTGATTGAACGATTAAAATTCGTCACAGCATAAATTTTAAAAACAACGAGAGGGAAAAGCATGCGTGATCAAGGACGCTTAGTAGAATGGTTTGATGATAAGGGCTACGGCTTCATTCAACCGAACGATAGCACTAAAGATCGCGTATTTTTGCACATTAAAGACTTTTCCCGTCCCGGCCCACGACCAATCGTGGGCTGCGCGTTGGATTATGCTGTGATCTTAGACGAACGCGGACGCTTTCGTGCGCAGCAAGTGCATTATTTAAAAGCCTCACAAACTAAGGCTGCGCAAAGCCCCAATAAAAAAAATGTGGTGCAGATGCCGCGTCAGGCAGAGCCGATGCAAATCTTGTGCATCATTTATATTCTCGCCTTGGCGGGCTTATCTGTGGCGGGTTTGCTCAGTGGAATGGTGCTGCTTTTTGTAAGTATTATCAATGTCCTGACCTATTGGTTCTATGCGCAGGATAAAGAAGCTGCGCAAATGGGGAACCGACGCGTGCCAGAAAATACACTGCATCTTTTGTCTTTTTTAGGTGGGTGGCCGGCGGCATGGCTGGCTCAGCAACGTTTGCGGCATAAAACACAAAAACAACCGTTTCGAAAAATATATTTCTGTACCATAGCCTTTAACATATTACTGATTTTATGGTTAATTTCACCATTTAATATCCTGCATATCTAGGGTGGAACGATCCGCAAAATCATCATGACGGAGAGCGAAATGAATTATTCCATTGATAAAGATCCAAACCGCCTGCTCACGATTATTTTGTATATTCTTTATATTGTGGCGATTTTTTCTGCCGGCTTGCTTGCGGTCCTCGCGTTGATTATCAATTACGTCAAACGCAGTGATGTTCGCGGCACGATTTTTGAAAGCCATTTTACTTGGCAGATCCGTACGTTTTGGTGGTATCTCATTTGGAACATCATTGCTTTCGTGCCTTTTATTTTTCTGTTCTTTACCGGCAATAATGCCAATGCCTTTGCGGGTGTGGCACTGGGAGCGAGTACCTTCTGTGTCACGGTGATCGGACTGTCTTGGTTATGGATTGTGTACCGCGCGATTAAAGGTTTAATTCGTGTCAATGACAACAGACCGATGTATGAGTAAATACAGCAGCATAATGACAAGCGACCCATGGGTCGCTTTTATTTTTTTCGTTTGACCATTCGATAGGCGGCATCAAAAAATGCTCTTTTATAAAGCAATTGCACATAAAAGTGCTTAACTTTGGTTATTTAAGCAAAATTGACTATACATTTTTAAGAATTATAACTTACATTTTTAATAAAATAACTTTGCTTATTTAATTTTATTAATTTACATATTTATTTTTATTATTTTACATTCTTAATAATATAAATTTACGTTTTTACTAAAATAAATTTACATTAATGTATAGTTGTTTATTTAAATTATTTTCTGGATTTTTATTTAAAATTACACCAGTTTAGGTATTAGCTATAGAATCGACCACGGCGACGGCGCATACCTAAAACGTGTATTGCGCGTACCAATACCGCATACGAAACAGGATAGCTAAATCGCTGTTCAAATAATGGAACTAGATCACTAATATTTTTAAATTTTGTATTTTTTACAAATACTTGAAATTCATTCCAGTCGCGAATGTGGCTCGGTGCACCACGGTTTTTTGCGGCTTTTGGGAGCAAACTTCCGGTCTCTTCCTCCAGGCGAATCCAAGCATCCAAGGTGACTCGAGAGATGTTAAACTCTTTGCATACAGCCACTTTGTAGTCAGTTTTTTTATACATCTGAATGGCTGATTTTCTGGTTTCTAAATCATACTTTGGCATTTTTTGAATCATCATTAAAATAATGAATGAATATTATATGGCATGTTGATTGCAAAAGAACCTGTAACGCAAATAAATATAGTTCAGGTGACGTGCATGGAAACTTCAGCGTCTGTTTTAAAAAAAATGTCTTTATGGCAAGTGGTGATCATTGGTGTCGCATATATGACGCCAATGGTTGTATTTGATACCTTTGGCATTGTCTCAGGTATTACCGATGGCCGTGTACCACTGGCCTATATTTTGGCTTTATTTGCCATGCTCCTCACTGCATTTAGTTATGCGCGCTTTAGTAAACATTCGGATAAATCGGGTTCTGCTTATACTTACACGGCAGAATCCTGTGGGCCTCAAACTGGATTTTTTGTCGGTTGGTGTTCTTTACTGGATTACATCATGTTGCCTTTGGTTAATGCGCTGTTGGCAGGCATTTATTTAGAAGCGGTCATTCCAAGCGTACCGTATTGGGCGTGGGTGATTTTATTTACCAGCTTGGTCACTTTAATCAACTGCTTTCGTATCAATATATTGGCCAACTTAAGCATGATCTTTGTTTGCGCACCTATATTGCTGATGGGCTTTTTTATTTATTTGGTCATTCAAGGGGTAGGGAGTGAGCAAGGTTATGCGCATGTCTTGACGCTCACACCGCTATTCAATGGTGATACGTCAATTTTGCCACTCATCGCAGGGGCTTCAATCCTGTGCTTTAGCTTCTTAGGTTTTGATGCAGTGACCACCATGTCACATGAAACTAAAGATCCGAAACGTACTATTCCGCGTGCGGTTATCCTCACCACGCTTACGGGCGGTGTGATTTTTATTACGGCATCCTGGTTTGTGCAATTGTATTTTCCAACCAATGTCCGTTTTAACAATCCAGATGAAGCGCTGCCTGAGATCGTCCTGTACGTGGGCGGGGCGCTATTCCAATCGGTATTTTTATGCGCCCAAATTATGAATACATTTGCCTCAGGGCTTGCCACGCATGCCAGCGCATCACGCCTGATTCATATTATGGGACGAGATGGCATTTTCCATAAAAGCACATTCGGTCAAGTCCATAGCAAGTTGGGCACGCCTTTATATGCAGTCTTGTTGATTGGTTTGATTTCCTTGGCAGCCATTCGTTTAGATTTAGCCACCGTGGTCAGCATGATTAGCTTTGGTGCCCTCATTGCCTTTACAGCTGTGAACTTCTCCGTGTTTATGAAGTTTTATGTACGTGATGGTCAACGTCATGGTCTTAAAAATATCTTTCTCAACCTGATTTTACCACTGCTTTCAGTGGCTACGCTGATGTGCCTTTGGGTGAATTTAGAACACAACGCCTTGGTTTGCGGTGGCATTTGGTTGGCAGTAGGCGTTGTATTGTTCGCTTATAAAAAGTTAAGAAAACAAAACATTGTGATTGGTAGTGCGTATTAAGTGGCTGAAGCCTCTATAACGATTAAATAGAATTGATAAATAGGAATGTAAATAAAATGAATACAAAGCCAAAATTTGTAAATGATGTTGAATATAAAAACAGTGTCAATGTGCAAAGCGGTAAAGAGTGGAATTGGGTCAATCCTGTGCGTGGCAGTTTTGATTTTCCAGCCAATTACTATGAAAGCTCATTAAGCGCATGGCAGGCTTTTGATGCCCTTGATGCAGATATTGAGTGTGATGTGGTGGTGATTGGTGGTGGCTTATTGGGTGCGTCCACGGCACTGCATTTGGCAGAACAAGGTGTAGATACAGTATTGGTCGAAAAAAACCGTATTGGTAGTGCTGCATCGGGGCGTAATGGTGGGCAATTAACCCCAGGCCTGGCGCGTTGGGAAGCAGGGGAAATGATTGAGCACTTTAGTTATGAAGAGGCTAAACGCTTATGGCACTTCACTTCGACGGAGGCGATGTCTTTAATTGACCAAATTGCGCAGAACTATGATTTAGATCTACAACGCAAACATCAGCACATTACCGCAGCCGTACACCCAGGGCATTTGGTGGGTTTAACCGAAGGTGCAGATGCGCGTAAATATTTGGGTGAAGACCATACCCAGATTATGGGCAAGCACGAGTTGTTTGAGCATGTGAAATCGGAAAATTATTATGGCGGTTTACTCGATACCCTCGGCGGGCATATTCATCCTTTGGCTTTAAACCGTGGCCTTGCTTATGGTTTTAGTCAACAAGGTGGCAAAATTTATGAGCAAACCGAAGTGCTGTCGGTGGATGAGCGTGAAGATGGGATTTATGTGACGACTACTGGCGGTGTGATTAAAGCACGTAAGAGCGCCGTGATTGGGGTACATCATGCCTCATTTAAACTGCTGCAAAGCCATAATCAAACCACCATTCCATTTTATACTTATGTGTGTACCACAGCGCCCTTAGAGCTCGATCTTGCTGAAATTCTGCCGAGCGATGCACCTGTGTACGATACACAGTTCCAAATTGATTATTATCGCGGGGTATCTAAAAACCGTTTGCTGTTTGGCGGTGAAGGGACGGGTTCTTGCTGGACGCCTGAAAAAACCCATGATTATTTACTGAGCCGAATCAAGCATGTGTTCCCGCAATTGAAACAGGTTGAGCTGGATTTTGTTTGGAGTGGCACCACAGATTTAACCATGAATGGCGCAGCCGATAGCCGTAAGTCCGATGGGAAATATCCGATTTATGCCGTGCAAGGCTGGAGTGGTCATGGTGTGGCGCAAACCGTGCGTATAGGCAAAGCCATTGCCGATGATTTTTGTGGCAATGCCGATGATTTTAAAATGCTCACCAGTATTCAGCATCAGGACATTTTGTTTGGTCGCGCACTTGCACCGATGGTGATTCCAATGGCGAAAACCGCTTATGGGCTGGGGGCTATGGTCAATCCGGGCAAGATGGTGTCCTTCTAAATTTAAGCCTCCTTTATTTATGAAGGGTATCATGCAAAACAGCCCTCGTCGTTGAGGGCTGTTTTGAGGGTTAAGATATTTCTTCTGTAGTTTTATCTATATTTTTCTTTAACCATTTCGGCCGCCATTCACTCACAATCACACCGAGAACCACGCAAAGCCCGCCAATAAAGGCGAGCGGTGTTAAGCGTTCACCGGCAAGTCGCCCAATGATCGCGGCCCAAACCGGTTCACCTGCATAGATGATTGCTGCCTGTGCAGGGTCAACCATGCGCTGCGCCCAGTTCATGACCAGTTGAATCACGGCGCTGGCTAGCCCCAATCCGCAGAGTACAGCGATTAATGGCCATTCAAATTTTGGCAAAGTGGTTTCACCCACCAGTGGCGCAAAGCAAAAACAGAACAGAGAGGCAAATGCCAACTGTAGAACCGTCACTCTGCGCAGATTGACACGGGGTGCAAAATAACTGATCAAGATAATTTCAAAGGCAATGGCAATCGACCCGAGCAGCGTAATGATTTGTCCGAAATTGAGCTGAATGGCGCCAAAACCATTACCAGTTAAAAAGACCAAACCGACAAAAGCCAAACTTACACCTAGCCATGTCATCAGATGTGGTTTATGCCGAAAACACAGCCACATAAAAATCGGAACCAGCGGTACATACAGCGCAGTTAAAAAAGCCGATTCGCTGCTGCTGATACTTTGCAAGCCGACTGTTTGCGTCGCATAGCCGATCGCAATTACCACGCCAATACTTGCGCCCGCAATGACATCGTATTGAGAAAAATGTCTAAGATATTTGAGCGATAACAGACTCACAGCCAGAGTCGCTGCGGCAAAACGTAGACCGACAAACAGCACTGGACTGCTAAAATTTAAACCGTATTGCACGGTGATAAAACTGGCGCCCCAAATCATGGTAATCAGGATGAGTGTGAGCTGCGGAAACTTGGCTTTCCAAGCAGATTGGACGGTTGGCATGTGTATTTGATTGTTCGAAGAGGAGAAATAAAAAAAGAGGCCCGAAGACCTCTTTTCTGCTCGGGAAAATTACAAGCTTTGTTGATCAAGCAGTAATTGAGCTTCACGAAGGTTCAATGTGCCTTCATAAATTGCACGACCGGTAATCGCACCTAAAATACCCGGTTGGCCTTTTAAGTTACGCACGTCGTCAAGGTTGGTCACGCCACCCGATGCAATAACAGGTAAGCCTGAATACGTTGCAAGGTTAACGGTTTGTTCAACGTTCACACCTTGCATCATGCCATCACGTGCGATGTCGGTGTAGACAATACTTGATACGCCAGCATCTGCAAAGCGTTTTGCCAAATCAGTGGCTTTCACGTCAGTGACATTTGCCCAACCATCTGTTGCCACCATGCCATTCATGGCATCGATACCGACAATGATATGGCCTGCAAATTTTTTACACGCTTCTTCAACAAATTCAGGTTCTTTTACCGCTTTGGTACCAATGATGACAAACGAGACGCCTGCATCAAGGTAGTGTTCAATGGTTTCAAGAGAGCGGATACCACCACCAATTTGAATTGGCAATTCAGGCTGTGCTTTAGCAATCGCTTCAACCACAGGCTTATGAATCGGTGTACCAGCGAAAGCACCGTTTAAATCTACCAAATGTAAGCGACGCGCGCCTTCATTTACCCAATGCTGTGCAGTTGCCACTGGATCGTCAGAAAATACGGTATCGTCTTCCATACGACCTTGTTTTAAACGGACACATTTGCCATCTTTCAGGTCAATTGCAGGGATGATCAGCATGCTTTCGCTCCTTGCTCAATCAAATTAAGAATAAATTTGTGCCTAATCTTATCAAATAAACGGCTATTCACTAAATGGTAATATCAGAATTGATGAATTAAAAAAGCCTGACATGTGTCAGGCCAGTGCAAATAGAGGATTGGATTTTATTCTTGGTCTATAAAAATGCGCTGTGTATTAGTGTTTTTAGTCATTAAACATAAGCGGTTGTTTGTAATAAATCGCTGTTTACGGATTGAAGTAAGCTACCGACATCGTATAAGCCTTGATTGAGGGCTGTGGTACTTTCACCGACCACTTGAACGAGATCACCGACTACAGGAAGTTCAGTGGCAATCGATGTAATCGGTGCAA
The DNA here is from genome assembly GCF_013419875.1 of Acinetobacter sp. YH12049. Lineage (NCBI taxonomy): Bacteria > Pseudomonadati > Pseudomonadota > Gammaproteobacteria > Moraxellales > Moraxellaceae > Acinetobacter > Acinetobacter sp. YH12049. The sequence continues at coordinate 45,793 of NZ_VOZH01000017.1, forward strand.
TGTCATCCAGTAAGGCATCTAAAGTGCCTGAAACATCTTGCACGACACTACCCACACTTGCTAAAGGATCGTTCAGGACGGATGTTAATAATTCGGTAGGATCAATACTGGCTACATAGTCGCCCGTTTCAGCCAACAAGCCAGTTAAATTACCCGTAGTTTCGCCTACTGCATCCAATAGACCGCCCAACAATGGCAGGTCAGAAAGTACATCTGTGATTGGTGCAGCCACACCACTGAGATGATCAACCAAACTTGCAACTTCAGTCACAGTTTGACCGACCACCCCAGTTACGCCATTGAGAGCGGTCTGTACACCGCCGAGAAGATCACCTGTCGCTAGTTGATCGGCTACCGCATGTAAGCCATCACCTAAGGTGCCGACTAACTGATTTTCAACTGCGAGTACTTTTTCGATGGTCCCACCAATGAGCGGAAGCTCAGTCAGTGCATCCGTTAAGGGCGCTGTTAAGCTACTTACGGTCTCTAATACGCTGTCTACTGTATCCAAAACAGTATTTAAAACCAGTCCAACTGCTTTACTGATCCCTTGTAAAGTCAGGCTGAGTACACCGCTGATTTTTCCTGTAAATAAGTTCAACATGTCAGATTCTCCAAGTTTTTAAATTATGATGTGTTATGTATTTGGCAGATTTGTTTTAGCAAAAGGGGACTGATGAAAACAAATTATGAAAGTATAGAATGAATGAGATAAATCATGTAATTCTGCTAGAAAATCTAGAGAGATCAAAATCTTAGTCGAATAAAAATATAAATGTGTATTAATGTAATTAAAATGAGTTAAATCAAAGATATAAATGTACTTAAAAGGTGCGATTTTATTTTTTTTAGACTGTGCTGTGACTATTTTTAAGGCAATAAGGTACTGTTCAAATCTTTAGCGCAAATAAACTGCAAATTCATTGGCACTCTTCAGCCGATCTTTGCACTTGGTCTTGCCATAGATTGGGGCAATATCCAGTTACAGAGCGGTTACATCGCTGAATATAATTTAAATCATTAAAATAATTAAGGGTTTATAATTTCATGTGCGGACGAATTCTTAGTTTGAGGGAGGTATTGGGAATGGTTTTAGGTAATAAGCCGCGTTGTAATAATTCTTCAAAGACCAAAACAGGGGCATAGGCATCGGCAGCGGCATAACGAATTTGTTCCGGATTTAAGCGCTTTTTGGCCCAATTCGAGGTACTGACCGATTTAGATTTTGGAAAATTCACACGAAAAAGCAGTGCCATGGCATTTTTTAAACCGACGGGTTGGCTTAAGCCAAAAGAAGCAAAGCACTTGGAGAGTTCCAACACACTATTCAGTTCGATGCCATTTTTACGAAATAAATGCGCATCATTTTTTAAGCCAAATCCCACTTTAATTTGATCACGATTACTCAAGATTGGTCTTAAAAAATCCCAAGTGCATTCGTTCATTTGAAACAACCACGCCTGTTGCGCCGTCGCAAGTTGGATTAAATGTGGACCGGTAGAGACCTCACCTTTACGAAAAGTCGGCTTAGATTCAGAGTCGAAACCGAATAAGGCAGTCGTCTGCAATTCATCGGCCCAGTGTTGGCATTGTTCTGCATTGTGAATGACATGGATCTGCTCTGGCACTAAATTTTGGAACAATGGAAAATTTTTAATCTGTTCTTTTGTTGGTAAAATAGGTGTCAGTAGAGCATCAGTCATTGTGATTTAATTCAAAGGCTTGTTGTTGCAGCCTAGAGCGTTTAGTAGGGAAATGCAAATACCGAGATGTGGCGTTGAGCATGAGCCATTGACTCACTTGCCTGTCATAGCGCGTTGCTATGACAGTGACGAGGGCACTTAAACACAGTGGACCAAGAGGTTTAAAGACAGTAACTTAAAACAGAAAACGCGCAGTAAATAATACATTTACCAAGATCAGTAAGAATAAACCGATAAAGAGAAAGGCGAGAACCACCTCCCATGTTTTGGATTCACGTGGCTCACCATATTGATTGGCATTTGCAGACCCCGGGATGAGCATCAGCGCAATGCACATGACGATATTGAGCAACGGAATCAGCTCTAAGAGTGCAAACCAGCCTGAGAGATTAAAGTCATGCAAACGACGCACTGAAAAAATCATCAAAGGGATCAGCATTAAAACATTTAGGATAAATCCAATCACTTGCGTCATTGGATTTTCAGCGTGAGCTATTAGGGCATTGAGAGTATTGGGCATCATGCTGACAATCAGCAGCATCAGTATGCTTAGCATGAGGCCATAGAAGACATTCCAACCGATAAATGACATGCGATTAAAGCGACCGTCACGGTTCCAGCCAGAGTTTATATTGGGTGAATTATTCATATTAAATGATCTTAAATTATCGTAAAAAGTATTGTTATCATTCATTTTTAGCCGCAAAAAATTGAGCTAAAAACGACATAAAAATGTGAAAAAGTACAGGATTTGATCCTGTACCAAAAAAGCGCGTTGATTATAAAGGTAAAGTACAAAAAAAGCCCACTTGTGTGAGCTTGTTTGAGTAGATGTATTGCTGTTTAGAGCGATCTAGGCGGCATCTAATGATTTATCATTATTGTTGTTGAATCGTGGTTTGTTGAGAGCGGATCACATAGTTTTGGTAAGACGGAATCATGATCGCAGCAAGTATCCCGACTATAAACACCATGATATACAAAACAGCCAGCACTGTTTCCCAGCCTTTGGTCGGGCGTGGTTGTCCAAAGCTATTACTACCGCTATTACCCGGTGCAAATAACACATAGAGCGCAAACAATATATTCACTACAGGAACTAAGATCAGCAGTGCAAGCCATCCTGAATGGTCTCGGTCATGTAAACGACGGATTAAGAAAATGACGCTGTAATAAATGACGATGGCATACATGATAAAGAAAATAATCATGAGTGGCGTTGACATAGCACCCTCAGTCAGCGCATTTTGCGCACCGGGTATGAGCAGGCCGACCACAACAGCAATTAGCGTAAAAATAATGCCGAGAAGTAGATTCCATGCAAGATATGCGCGACGGCTAAAGCGACCACTGGCTTGGGTCGGTGAGTCAGATGTGAAGGTATTCATTATTATTCCTAGGCGTTGGTATTTTTATAAGTAGGCAAATTCTAAAATGAATATGTAGAAAATAAAAGGATGAAAAATAAACTGTACAAAAAAGCCCACAAGGAGCGGGCTTTTTTGCGGTGAAGGAATTTTAAATATCCCATTCCACAAAGTTTTTCAGCAATTGCAGACCGGCTGTATGACTTTTTTCTGGGTGAAATTGTGTCGCAAACAAGTTTTCCTTGTGAATTGCGGTACAAAATTCCAAACCATAGTCACAGGTAGCAGCGACAATGCTTGAATCTTGCGGCTCTACATAGAAGCTATGTACGAAATAGAAACGTGCATCTTGCTCAATGTTTTTCCACATCGGGTGGCTAGGGTCTGCCTGATGCACTTGGTTCCAGCCCATGTGCGGCACTTTTAATCCCTCTACGTCAGGAAAGCGTTTAACCGAACCTTCAAAAATACCCAATGCATCTGCACCGCCATTTTCTTCGGAATGCTGCATTAGGGCTTGCATACCGACACAGATCGCAAGCACAGGTTTATTAAATGCCGCTTTACGGACCACTTCATCAATGCCTGCATCATGCATGCCTTGCATACAGTCACGCATTGCTCCCACACCGGGGAACACAATTTTATCTGCTTGTGCAATCAGCTTAGGATCATTGGTGACATCAACAGTTGCGCCCACGTGTTCGAGGGCTTTTGCTGCTGAGTGAAGATTTCCCATGCCATAGTCAAGAAGGGCAATACGGGTCATTACAATGTTCCTTTGGTAGACGCAACAGTATTTTCGGCACGCGGGTCAACTTCACACGCCATACGTAATGCACGGGCAAAGGCTTTAAATACGCTTTCAATTTGGTGGTGGCTGTTTTTACCTTTTAGGTTGTCGATGTGCAGCGTCATTAACGCATGGTTCACAAAACCTTGGAAAAATTCAGAGAAAAGATCCACATCAAAAGTCCCGATGCGCGCGCGAGTGAATGGAATATCCATCCAAAGACCCGGACGGCCAGATAAATCCACCACAACACGACTCAGTGATTCATCGAGCGGCGCATAGAAGTGACCGTAGCGACGTAAGCCTTTTTTATTGCCCAGTGCTTGAGCAAAGGCTTGGCCAAGTGTAATCCCACAGTCTTCTACGGTATGATGATCGTCAATTTCAAGATCGCCATCACAATGAATATCAATATCAAACAGACCATGTCGCTTGATTTGATCAATCATATGATCTAAAAATGGAACACCAGTGTTTAAAGTGCCTTGACCAGTACCATCAAGATTCACACGAACTCGAATTTTGGTTTCGTTGGTGTTTCTTACCACTTCACTGATACGATCTGTCATAGACACGTTCCTCAAATACGTCAAAATGATTGATGTAAAAAATATTTTCGCTGTGACGAAAAGTCACCGCATATTAGATTGCTCAGGAGGGTTTATCAATGCCTATTACCGTACATGCCTATACTTCTTTGGAAAATGATGAAGTGCGCAGCCAGCTTGAGCGACTGTATGACACCAGCCCTGAGTTTAGCGACGGTTCCGATGCGATTGAACAACTTGAGCAGAACTTAGCTCAGTATACCTTAGTTTATACTGCAGAATTTAATACAAAATTGATTGGTGCGATTTGGTGTACAGGCCAAGGTGAAAGCAAAACCCTTGAATATATTGTGGTACACCCTGCAAATCGTGGGCGTGGTGTTGCAGAGCGCTTGGTCAGTGAGGCCACCCGTATGGAAGAAGAAAAAGGGGTGAAAACTTTTGAACCAGGTTGTGGCGCGATCCACCGCTGTTTGGCACACATTGGAAAAATTACTGCGGCTGAATAACCTGCCCTCCAATAATAAAGCAGCCATTGAGCTGCTTTTTTGTTGGATAAATACAGTTTCGTCACTGTAATTTCAGCTGTGGAAATTTGAAATCACTCAAAAAATAAGCAAATAGTGTGAAATATTGATTTAAAAATAAACATTTGCACAAAAAAGCGCAACGGATGCTTGACGCCATGAGACTGAAATTGTTTAATACGCCCCATCGGCGTGATAGCTCAGTAGGTAGAGCAACGGATTGAAAATCCGTGTGTCCCCAGTTCGATCCTGGGTCTCGCCACCATATTCAAAACTGATTTTTCAGTTTATCAATCCCTGATCCCATCAGGGATTTTTTTTGCCTAAAAAATATGCATACGAAAAATATTTTTATAAATATGATTGACTAATTAACTGAGATGCGGCTTAATACACCGCATCGGCGTGATAGCTCAGTAGGTAGAGCAACGGATTGAAAATCCGTGTGTCCCCAGTTCGATCCTGGGTCTCGCCACCATATTCGAAAAAACCTCAAACCATTGTTTGAGGTTTTTTTTCGTCTGCTGTTTTTCAGGTGTTGATATTTCGCACAGTTTAACTGCTACAATCCATGCCAGATGATGAGCCCAATGGCTATAAGAAAATTATTAAAAAATAAGGGTTAAGGTTGTGAAGAAAATATTATTTCCTGTTTTGATCGGTATGAGTGTCTTGCTGAGCGCATGTGGTGGCGGGGGCGGCAGTAATGTCGATTCTTCCTATTCTAAAACCATTATTCAAAATGGTGTGACCTATGAATGTAAAAGTGAAAATGCAGCAGCGCTTTGTGATAATGGCAATTGTTCTTCTTGTGAATCATCGCTCGATAAAATAATCACAGCATCATGCAGCACCAGTATTTCCGCAGGGCAAACAATTTTTGCCGTGACCAAAACGGGCTGTGTATCCAATATGAAATCGGGCAGCAGAATAACTGCAGCATGTGATAATGGTCTGCTTAAATTAAAAGTTGGATCTAACTTTAGCTTAAATCAGGTGATTAACACGGGTACGACGATGAGCTCTGGTGAATATATTGTCGGCACAGAAGTGCTCCGCTGTAGGCTTTAATCAAATGAACATAGATTCGTGGAGTGACAGTTGAAGCGACTTCAATATGCGGCGATTGGACTGCTCTGTTTTGCACTGGGCTATATTGCGGCATCGTGGAATGACCAACCAAGCTTGACGTCGCCGCCACCTGAGCACTCGCTTGTAACTTTGGCGACGAGTAATCCTGTGGCACTCTTGGCTTTAGATCAAGATGCCTCGGATCAACCTCATTCTAAAGATATACAGCAACAACTCAAAAGCCAACATCGTCAGCTAAAGAGCATTATTCAGCAGACTTCAGATCAACAATTGGGGCAATATTTACAGCAGGCATTTCCCAATTACAGTTTTGCAGGGATTCAAAATAAGCAACAATTTGCGCAGCAGATGTTAGACGAATTTCTACAAGCCAAAAATGATCCGCATCAGCGATTGGCAGGGCAAGCGTATGTGACAGATCAATCACAGTTAGATGTAGATAGTGTCTTGCCTCGTGAAATCTATGTCACACAGCCGTTGTATGCACATTTTGATACCATGGGTAAAGTTCCAAACAATATGCAAGTCATGGTGCGTTGGACGCATCATGATAGCGGTGAAGTGCTGCTCTTTACGCCACGCAAAGTTAGTGAGCAACAGCAACAAAACTGGGTGAGTTTCTATCCCATGACTGGATGGAAAACTGGTCATTATGATGTGAAATATTATCAAATGAATGATCAATTAAGCCCGATTGCGCAGGCCAGTTTTTATATACAGCACGTGATTGAGTAAATGATAGAAGCTCACATTTTATCGCTGAAGTTGTGACTTAAATGCTAGTTCCTGCCCCTAAAAATTCGATTAAACTGATAAAAAAATAACCAATGAATTTCTACAATGAAAGACCTTTTCTCTACAGGGAGTGCGCTGTATCAACAATCACGTCCAAGTTATTCTGCTGAAGTCGTCGATAGCATCTTGCAGCATGTTGCCGTGCGTGAACTGGCATGGGACTGTGGTGCAGGTTCAGGTCAATTTACCAAAGGTTTGGCACCCTATTTTCAACAGGTTTTAGCGACAGATCTGAGTGCTGAACAATTGGCACAAGCACCCAATTTAGACAATGTGCGTTATGAGCAAGCTAGCGCCGAACATTGTCCGCTTGCAGACCATTCAGTGGATTTAATCACAGTCGCGCAAGCGATTCATTGGTTCGATTTTGCTGCATTTTATGCAGAAGTACGACGCGTATTGAAACCCCAAGGTCATATCGCCATTGTGGGTTATGGTCTGATTCAATTTGAACACGCGGAATTGAACCAGCTTTTACAGGATCTGTATTTTGTCACATTAAAAGGCTATTGGGATGCTGAACGTTGTTACATCGACGAAGAATATCGCAGTATTCCGTTTCCATTTCAGGAGTTAGCGACACCTCAGCTGTTTTTAAATTACAGGTGGAGTTCACAGCAAATTTTGGACTATTTGCAAACATGGTCTGGGTTAAAACATTATCAACAGCAACATCCGACACTTCAACCATGTGCAGCTTTGCACGACTTCTTTAGCCGTCATCCGCAGCAAGAGTTTGCTTTGTCATTTCCTGTGCTGTTAAGAATTGGAACAGTATAAAAAAGAAAAAGCAGTGGTAATGCAGATAGGTAAAGGATGATATCTCAAGTCCAGAATGAGCAACGTGAGGTTTAAACTAGCTGTGCTATCCTGCCGTTTGTCGGGGTTAAATCTAGTGAGTTGATTAATTGCTGTACAATAATAGCAGTGTAAATTTTTTCAATCTTCTATTTTTAAATCTCTCGGAATAAACATGATGAATCTCCCTAAATCTGTCTCCGTTTTGGTTTTTGTTAGTACAGCAATGACGGCTATGAATACTTTGGCTGCGGAAAAAGCCACAACAAAAGCTGCGGACACCGAACAACAAGCCATTCAGATGCCTGCTTTAACCATTATGGCAGAGCGTGAAATGCGTGCAGAGACGGGCATTGTTGAGTACCAAGAGCAGGTGGATCGCCGTAAAGCCTTACAGCAACGGGTGATGCAACTTGAGCGCGATACTCAAAACAAAGGTGTCGATGCAACAATCGTGTCAAATATTGATATCTTACCTGCCACAGCAGTGCCAGATATGTCGAATTTATCGCCTTTGATGCAACAGCATGTTTTAAATATTGCCGCAGGTTTGCAGTCTTCTGACCCACGCAATGGTTTATATATTATGTTGCAACCCTTTGGGATCGACCGTAATGCGACCAATGTGCAAATCAGTCGTGAGCAAATCAATCTCGGAAACATCGACCGTCAGTTAAATACCAATCCGATCAAGACCCCATAATCGAATACATCTCTACAGCAAATTGAAGGCGAAAATTCATGTTTTATCCATGAATTTTCGTTTTGATGACATGCGCAATTTAAGACTTTCTATATTGATGATTTCAAATAGCCTCCTTAAAAAGCATGGCTATTTTATCGTCAATCTTCAAACTTTTGGTTAAACTGAATAAAAGGGCATTCGGAGCTCATTATGCCGCGTATCTTTGTTGTCTTGGCCAGTGCTACGGTATTGGTCTTTGGATGGATGTTTTATCAATATTCAGTACAGCAAAAAGAAGCTGTGCAACTCTCGACCTATGAAACGGTTTTGCGCGAAAAAACCGAGCAAATTTTTCAGCAAGCTCAGCACTGGGAAGAACCGATACAACTTAATGTGACAGATGCACGGCTAACGGGTGATTATAAAATCATGTCGGATTTTATTTTGAGCCAAATGCTGCAGCGTGCAGAAGCGCGAAATCAATATATTCGTGATCTTAAAGCACTGAATTGGGATAAATTTCTCGACATCGATCGCTTGTTGCAAGATAAAAAAAACCAATATCAAGAGACTGAGCAAATGCTGCAACAGGTGCATGCAGTAGTCGATGCTTATGAGCAAAAAACCACACAGCAAGAGGAAAATGGTTTAGCTCAGGCCAAACAGTTGGCGGTCAAACAGGTGTTTCGTCAGCAAATTGCCCAGAGTTTAAGAGACAGTCGTGATAGTGATGAGTCGCATGCTTTATTTGAGTTAGAAAAGCAAAGCTTGGCGAAGGCTGATGAGCTCTTTGCTGTGCTGAAAGCCAATAAATGGGAAAAGAAAAATAAATTATTTATGTTCTATGAAGATGCGCCTTTAAAGCAGTTTAATCAGCTTTATACAGAGATGTTAGAGCTCAATGCGCAAATGGATGAGATTCGCCAAAAGAACCGTTCAGAGTTGAAACAAAAGCTTTAACTGACTGTCATCACTCTTTCAAATTTGCGCGATAAAGTGGCTTTTAGCAGGGTTTTACATCATATAGAGGTCCATGCTCATGCGAGCTATTCAGATTTTTGATGATATTCAGCAGGTCTATATCGACTTTATCGCAAACCGCCAATATCCACGTTTGGAAAGTCTAAACAATTGGGGCAAGAACCGGTTTTTCTTCAGTCAGTATTTTCGCATGATTGAAGATTGGCATCTGACTGAACAGATTGTGATTGAATTTAATCAACAATTTTATAGTTTGGATACAGGGACGGCGCCTGACTTTATGGATCAAGATAAATACATGGCTTGGTTGATGGAACAATTACAAATATTAAAATAAGTCCTTTTCATTCAAATTATTCAGCACAGCTTCGAGACATGTTATGCAATTCAAAGCCATCCTTTAGCGGATGGCTTTTTTTGTTGCTATCGAGCATCATTTTGGGAACTGAGTTCCGAACTAGCATGAATAACGCAAAAAACATTGGCTTTAAAACAGTCTTCGATTGTTTAAATTGCAAATTTAATACAACTATTAATCAATAGTGTGACTTAAATCACTTAAAATACGCCGAAAATTTAAACATAAATTTTTAGCCAGCAGCCCATATCGCATAAGAAGCTGAGCTGTATTGAACTTGCAAGCATTCTAACCTTAGACCGATTGGCTTTGAATGAAAGGTTTATCGCCATTTTTAGAGACGATTTTTTTAGCGTATGAAAAAATTAATACTGCTATGGCTTGCCATATGTGCGGTTTCATTGGTGTCGATAGGCTATACCTATGAATTATTTATTAGCCCTGTTTGGGTGGTAAATGCATTCGCGGCCTATGGCATGATTTTAATGCGGAAGCATTTAAGCCACGACTTACTGATCGTGCTCTATGCTTTTAGTGCGATCTTTGTGGCCTCGCTGATGGTCGATCCCGCCAAAACTTTAGAAGATAAATTTCTCCTGTGTGCGATTTCGGCATTTCAAATTTGGGTATTTATTAAAGCCTATTTGGCACTGAGCCATTTAAAAAAGCGCCGCTTTAAACGAACCTTGATGCTAACTGTTCCGAGTATCGTGAGTGCTTTTGCAGGCAGTCTCTTGTTTGTGGCGTGCTTTCAGATGGACAACCAATACTTTGCCTTTGTTGATTATTTTCTAGAGCAATTTGCAACAAGTTTGGCTGTGGTGTGTTTATTATTTGGTGTTCAGCGCTGGATGAATGTACCGTGGATAGATTATGGCTATCTGATCGTGGCATTGGCCGTGCAATATGTGATCTCAAATGATCAGATCTTCTATGCCTGCATGGTCTTGCCTTTATTGATGTGTTATTACGCGATCAAATACGACCTCAAAACTTTTTGCTGGCTGATTGGTATAATGACGCTGATCTGTGGCTGGTATGGTGCCATGCCATTGGCTGGGGAATATTGGTCAGATGCACAGGTACATATGCTCTCGCGGATCAGTTCTTATCGTTTGGCATTGGGTATTTATCTGATCATTTTTCTGTTTATTTGTGAGCTGTATGCACGAAATAAACGCCTATATTTGGCTTTGCAACGTGTAAGTTTTTGCGATGAGTTGACGGGGCTGAAAAATCGCCATGCCTTTAAAGAACAAATATTTATAGAAGGCTCGGTTGATAAAGGCTGTGTCATTTTGCTCGATGTCGATAATTTTAAAAAAATTAATGATCAATATGGGCACCAAATAGGGGACAGTGTTTTGGTGCATTTGGCAAAAATCTTAAAAAATTGTAGTCCACGCGCGAGTTTTATCAGTCGCTGGGGCGGTGAAGAATTTTTAATTTTGCTCGAAGGTGCCGATTTGGAGCAGGGTAAAATGTTGTGTGAAACAATTTTGGAACGCTGCGAACATGTACCGTTTCGAAAAGATCAATTAAGGCTAGATGTCAGCTTTAGTATGGGCTTGGCCGAGTTTCAACAGTTGAGTTTGTCTAATTACTCCACGACTTTACAACATGTCGATGCCTGCCTATATCAGGCGAAATCACAAGGGAAAAATCAGTTTGTTTATCAAAAGATTATTCCGTTGGCAGAAAGCAGTATTGCAGTCTAAATGGGCAAAAAAAAGATGCCGTGAAGGCATCTTTTTTTTGCATTTAATCAACGATTAAGCTGCTTTTTTGAACCAAGAAAAGAAACCTTTTTTCTCAGCTTTAGCTGCTTCAGCTTTTTTCTCTGCACATTTTTTAGCGCAGTCTTTTTTCGCTTCAGCTTTTACTTCTTCAGTTTTAGTTTCAACAGCTTCTTTTGCATCAGTTGCTTTTTCTACAGCTGCATCTTTTGCTTCAACAGTTTTTGCAACGACAGCATCTTTAGTTGCTACAGTTTTTGCTACAGTCGCGTCTTTTGCTGCAACAGTGTTCGCAACAACAGCGTCTTTAGCCGCTACAGTTTTTGCTACAGTTGCATCTTTTGCTGCAACTGCAGTTTCTTTAGTTGCTGCTGCTTTTTCTACAACTGCTTTTTTCATGTCAGCAGTTTTTGCTTTAGTGGTTTCTTTCACTGTTAAAGTTTTAGTTTGAGTCGCTTTTTCTGCAACAGCCACTTGAGTTTTAGCAGCATCTTTAGTTGCTTGAGCAGCAGCTACAGTTGCAGTTTTCGCTTGTGCAGCTTGAGCTTTTACAGCTTCAACAGCAGTCGCAGGTTTTTGTTCTACAGCAGTAGTTGCCATAGCAGAAGTTGTAGCAGCAACTAAAGCAACAGCTAAAGTAGTTTTGATCGCGTTCATAGTCATCACTCTATAAAACTTAGTTAAAATAAGGCATTGTAAATTTTATGCCTTATCAACAGCGCTTAGGTTATACGGCACAGAGTGGGGGATTCGATTGTGTGAATATTCCACCAATGTTACAAACGGATAACATGGTGTTACGCAGAAAAACAAACAAAAACAGCGTGCATTGCACAGCATTCGAAATTTTCAATTCAAAGCTGATTTAAAATCACTGTTAAAGCCGTTATGGTGAATATACATTTCCGCTATTGGTATGGCATAAAAATAACGTCGCATGAGGGATAACTACAGATGCAGCAGCTTATTTGTTATAAACAGCTCCCTGTGTGGACGCAGCAGTCGATTCCACAAGGTTTTAAACAACAGCACAATACCAAAGCAGGCACATGGGCAAAACTCACCGTGCTGAAAGGTGAAGTAAATTTTGCCATGTTAGATGCGTCTGGAAATATTCTTTCCACGCATGTATTTAGTCCAGACCAGCCACCACCGTTTATAGAACCGCAGGCGTGGCATAAGATTGTGTCTGCGAGTGATGATGTGCAATGTCAGTTAAGTTTTTATTGCTTAGCACAGGACTACTTTTATAAGAAGTATCAACTCAGCCCAACACATTCAGAAATTTTGGCTGCAACACCGTATTTGCATGGTGGACGTGCTTTGGATGTCGGCTGTGGGCAGGGACGTAATTCGCTGTACTTAAGTCAGCTGTCTGAGCAGCGTTTTGAGGTGGATGCATGGGATGTCAATCCACACAGTTTGCATAAGCTGCAAGAGGTGATTGCTGCGGAAGGCATTGAAAATATTTATGTACAGCAGCGTGATCTAAACGCTGACACAAGCATTACAGGTACATACGACTTTATTTGCTGTACCGTGGTGATGATGTTTTTAGAAGCCAAGACAGTGAAGCCACTGATTCAGCAGATGCAGCAAGCCACCAATGTTAATGGCTATAATCTGATTGTTTGCGCGATGGATACGCCTGATCTGCCTGCGCAGCCTGACTTTCCATTTAGCTTTAAAGCAGGGGAGTTAAGTGCTTTGTATGAGGGCTGGAACATTGTGAAATACAATGAAAATGTCGGGGAGTTGCATCGGGTGGATGAGCAAGGCAATCGGATTAAACAGCATTTTGCGACTTTGTTGGCGCAGAAAATTTAAGCCAAGAATTGTAGGATGTTGAGTTGAAGGATTGGTGATCAACTCAACACTTACTTTACTTAAACTAGAAAAAGAGAACCATTTTTGAGCTAGTCAGGCTGTATTTGTACTTAGAAAATTCGACCAATTAAATATGATTATACTCTGATTTAAGGCTGATAAATAAAGCCCAAAGCTTTTAGAGGCAATTGAATGATGTCGATTGTGAGTGTTAAAGGTAATAGTGGTAATTCTGCCAATTTTTCCTGCCCTGACTTTTTAACATAGCCACTTTGGTCTTCGTAATGCTGGATACGGATCTTATAGGGATGGCTTAAGGGCTTTAAATCTGCGGCATTCGCAACTTTTGGGTAAACCGTACCTGCAATTTCTAAATTAAAGAGATGATCTTGCTGTTCTGCCTTTGAACAATCACATGGTGCTACGCCATATTGGTTGAATAATGCCCTTTCCGTAGGACTTAGTGTTCCATTGGGAGGCGCATAATAAAATTTAAAGCTTCCGCTAAATTTAGTGCTGTTCGGGCTCGGAGAATTAAAGTCAAGTTCTCGATGGAGACGAATATATTGTGGATTGAGTTGGCTAATCAGTTGAATAAAATCAGCACCGCCTTTATTGATCACATAGCTGTATTTATTGCCTGCGACTACGATGCTATCGATTGGTTCATTGGGTATTGCTTTAGCAGGTTTGCCAAATGCGATCACATCATCTTCAAGGATTGTTCTCCATGCATATTTTGTTTCGTATTTTTGAAACAGATCACGGGAGAGTTCACCGATTTGATTATTTGTAACGCAAGCTGTAAGAAAAATAAAAGTGCTTAGGCAGCTCATCTTTATGAGGTAGTGAAGTCGTTTATTTATCATTGTTATGCATATTTAAGTTTTGGTTCAGGCCTTACCATAATTCAAAAATCGCTGAAAATCGAGAATTAACGTTTTAAATTTTAAATATGCTAAGACGTTTTTTTAAGGGTTGTTTAGCACGGTTTATTGCTGAAGATTTTTGAACAAAATTTACTTCACAATGGACATTCCCTCTCCTTTTAAGGAGACTTGCGCAGAATACCGCTCAGGGAGAGGATTTATATGAAAAATTTCCCTCATCCTCTTGTGGCGCATGCTGCTCATCCCAGAGGGAGAAGGAGCTTCCAGTATGTATTCATGAGAGTTTAGTTAACAAATAAAAAACCCCGCACTAAGCGGGGTTTCTTTTATCTCAGTATTTAACTAAATATTAAACACGTTCGATAATAGTCGCGATACCTTGACCAAGACCGATACACATCGTCGCAAGACCGATTTGTGTATCTTGCTGTTCCATCACGTTCAGCAAAGTCGTTGTGATACGCGCACCAGAACAACCCAATGGGTGACCCAATGCAATCGCACCACCGTTCAAGTTCACACGGTCTTGTTGGTCATAAATGCCTAAGCCTTTAAGAACAGACAAACCTTGCGCAGCGAACGCTTCGTTCAATTCAAACGTTTGGATGTCTGCGATAGACAAGCCAGCACGTTTAAGCGCTTTTTGAGTTGCTGGTACAGGACCATAACCCATGATCGCAGCATCACAGCCTGCAACTGCCATAGAGCGAATCACAGCACGTGGCTTAAGACCTAAAGCTTGAGCACGTTCAGCAGACATCAGCAACATTGCAGAAGCACCGTCAGACAAAGCTGAAGATGTTGCAGCAGTTACCGTACCGCCTTTCGGATCGAATACTGGACGTAACGATTGGAATGCTTCAAGGTTTGCATCAGGACGAATCACTTCATCGATATCGCACAGGATTTTGAAACCATTTGCATCGTGACCTTCAACGCCCACGATTTCATTTTTGAAACGGCCTTCTTGTGTTGCAGCCCAAGCACGGCGGTGTGATTCAACACCAAACGCATCTTGTTCTTCACGCGAAATACCGTTCATACGACCTAACATTTCAGCCGTTAAGCCCATCATGTTAGACGCTTTTGCATAGTGCTTAGACGCTTCAGGGTTGATGTCGATGCCGTGCATCATGCCAACGTGACCCATGTGTTCTACACCACCAATGATGAAGATATCACCTTGGTTGGTTGCAATTTGCGCAGCCGCTGTGTGGATTGCTTGCATAGAAGAACCACAAAGACGGTTCACTGTTTGACCTGCAACAGTACGTGGTAGGTCTGCTAACAATGCAATGTTACGACCAATGTTCATACCTTGCTCTAGGGTTTGGTTTACACAGCCCCAGATAACGTCTTCAACTTCATTGGTATCAAACTGGTTACGAGCAACAAGCGCGCGTACTAATTCAGCAGATAAGCTGTCAGCACGTACGTTACGGAACATACCATTTTTGGTTTTACCCATTGCTGAACGTACGCCATCAACGATGACAACGTCACGTGGATTTAAAGTAGCCATTCACGTTGCTCCTTAACCGTAGAATTTTTTGTTGTTAGCAGCCATGTCACGCAACATTTGTGGCGCTTCATAAGCCTTACCTAAATACGCATATTTGTCGCAAAGCGCTACGTATTCAGCGACACCTGTTTGGTCGATGTAACGGCATGGACCACCACGGAATGGAGGGAAACCTACACCCATGATCATCGCCATATCTGCTTCAGCAGCAGTCGCTACGATGTTGTCTTCTAGGCAACGAACAGTTTCGTTACAGAACGTCAGCATCATACGGTCAATGATTTCTTGAGCGTCAAATTCACGTTTTTCCGCAGTTGCAACAGAAGCCACAAGTTCGTAAGCCACTGGATCAACCACTTTGGCTTTCTTACCTTTACGGTCAAGTTCGTATTTGTAGAAACCAACGTCATTCTTTTGACCAAGGCGTTTGTTTTCGTACATGGTTAAAGTTGCGCCTTTGTAGTCTGGCTTCATGCGGTCAGGGAAGCCTTCTGCCATTACTTCCGCACCGTGTACGCCTGTGTCAATACCCACAACGTCGATGAGGTAAGCAGGACCCATTGGCCAGCCGAATTTTTCCATCACTTTATCAACTTGCTGGAAGTCAGCTCCGTCTTTCAGTAGAAGGTCAAATGCACCGAAGTAAGGGAACAATACGCGGTTTACCAAGAAGCCCGGGCAGTCATTGACAACGATTGGTGTTTTACCCATTTTCTGAGCAAGAACTACAGTGGTTGCAATCGCTTCAGCAGACGTCTTTTCACCACGGATCACTTCAACCAATGGCATCATGTGAACTGGGTTAAAGAAGTGCATACCAACAAAGTTTTCAGGACGTTGTAGGTTTTCAGCCAAACGTGTGATTGAAATGGTTGAAGTGTTAGACGCAATGATCGTGTTGTCACGAACATTTTTCTCAGTTTCAGCAAGTACAATGCCTTTTACTTTTGGATTTTCAGTCACCGCTTCAATCACGATGTCCACTTCTTTAAACTCGTCATAGCTTAAAGTTGGACGGATGCGCGCAAGAGTTTCACCCATTTGTGCAGGCTTCATTTTCTTACGTTCAACTTGTTTAGTCAGTAAGCCATTTGCTTCTTTCATACCCAAAGCAAGTTGTGGGTTACCAATGTCTTTCATGATGATTGGTGTGCCTTTGCTTGCCGCTTGGTAAGCAATACCACCACCCATGATACCTGCGCCTAGTACAGCAGCTTGGTTGACAGGGTGCGCACCTTTTTCATATTTCTTCGAGGTTTTCTTCACAATTTGGTCGTTAAGGAATAAACCAATTAACGCACCTGCTTGTGGAGTCACAGCCGCTTTAGCAAAACCTTGCGCTTCGATTTTCAATGCTTCATCACGTGGAAGGCTAGCACCTGCTTGTAATGAGTCTAGAAGAAGTTTTGGCGCTGGGTATTGAGCAGGGTTTGCTTTTGCAAGCACTGCACCTTTCGCTGTATTGAATGCCATCATTTGTTCAAGCATGTTCAATTTAACAGGATCTAATTTTTCTTGGCGTTTTGCTTTCCAGTCTACACGGCCAGCAATCGCTTGTTTCACAAGGTCAATTGCAGCGTCTTGTAGTTTGTCTGCAGCAACAACTGCATCAACAGCACCGTCTTTGAGCGCAGCAGCTGGCTTTTTCGGCGCAGCCATTGCCATCCATTCAACCGCATTGTCGATACCAATCACACGGCTTAAACGAACCGTACCACCAAAACCAGGGTAGATACCCAGTTTGATTTCTGGAAGGCCAACTTGTGCAGCTTCTGACATCACACGATAGTCACACACTAAGCACATTTCAAAACCGCCGCCCAATGCCATACCATTGATTGCAGCAACTTTAGGAACGTTTAGATCTTCAAACGCATTGAAGATGTCGTGAACAGGCAATGCCCAATCCACAATCGCTTGTTCGCCTTGAGCGAAGTTTTCACCGAATTCAGTGATATCTGCACCCACGATAAATGTAGATTTACCTGAAGTAACGATTAAACCTTTGATGTCACCGTTTGCTTTAACAGCGTCAATTGCAGCTTTAAAATCTTCAATTGTTGCGCGGTTAAATTTGTTGACCGACTCACCTTGTAAGTCAAAGCGGAATTCTGCAATTCCGTCCGAAAGCATTTGGACGGTAATGGCATTGCCAGCGTGGATCATGCCTGATCTCCTTTATTTTGGAGGACTTCTAAGTTGATGTTGTGAAGCGAGTACGCGGTTCCTGCGTACACTTTATGCCTCGCTAATCTTACGATAACTATATCTAAAAAGAACATAACAAGTTGTATCAAGCCGTGACGCTAGGGTCATCAAAATTTCTTTTGGAAATAGCCTTCGGATCTGCCTTTAAACGCTATCGTTCTGATTAAATATGTTGAAGCTTATGTTTCAGTTCACATTTTTTTATAAATGTAAGCTATAGATTGAGATGCGAAAGAAAAATTCAAGAAAAAAGCAAGTGTATTTTTCGGCAGAATAGTCAATTCACTTTTACCATTGTCATCCATCTTTGCTGAGACACAGTGTTCTATGCTGCTTATTTAAGCGTCACTGAGCACTATGCTATACTCGCCGCGTTCTCAAAAGTTAATTTTTCATTAAGCACAATGCTTATTAGCACCAGGTCCTCATATGATTAAGTGGATTATCCTGGCGGTCTTTGTCATTTCTGCGTTTTATATCCAGCAACGCGGTAAAGTCCGTCATTCATTTTATCGTCAGTTTTTTGATCATTCGACATTGCTCGCACCGATCAATTTTCTCATGTACATGTTTTCAAAAGTGCCGAGCCAACCCTATATCGACACGCAGCATTTTAAAGATTTAAAAGTCTTAGATGAAAACTGGGAAATGATTCGTGATGAAGCCAAGGCCTTATATGAAAAAGGTGGCATCAAAGCATCGAGTACTTATGATGACCTTGGATTTAACTCGTTCTTTAAAACAGGTTGGAAACGCTTTTATTTAAAATGGTATGACTCAGCCCATCCTTCGGCTGCTGAACTTTGCCCAAAAACTACGGCTTTATTAAAAAACCTACCCACCATTAAAGCCGCGATGTTTACCGAGTTGGCGCCCGACAGTCGTTTAGTCCGTCATCGTGATCCCTATGCCGGTTCATTGCGTTATCACTTGGGCTTATTGACGCCGAATGATGACCGTTGTTTTATTGATGTCGATGGTCAGCGGTACTCATGGCGTGACGGTGAGAGTGTGGTGTTTGATGAAACCTATATTCACTATGCTGAAAATAAAACGGATCAGAACCGGATCATTTTCTTTGCAGACGTTGAACGGCCATTAAAGTCCAAGTGGATGGAAGCTTTTAACCATTGGTTTGGTAAAAATGTCATGACTGCTGCGAGTTCACCGAATGAAAGTGGTGATAAAACGGGTGGTTTAAATAAAGTGTTTGGCTATGTCTATCAAATTCGCATAAAAGCCAAAGCCTTGAAAAAAACCAATCGTTCACTGTATTACTTTTTAAAGTGGTTCCTAATGTTGGGGCTGTTCTTCCTGATTTTTGTACGTCCATATTTATTTTAAAAGTGGAATAAATATTGAAAAAATGCGCCCTTTGGGGCGTTTTTTTATGCTGACAGTCAGCGAAATATCAGTTATCGTGCAAGCAGAATAAAAATAATCATGCAGAGCAAATCTGCAAAAAAGCAGAAATAGCGTTAGCCAAAATAAGCCAGAACCAGAATAAGCCAGAAAAAGTGAGCCAATAGACGAGGAATATGATGTTGATGTCCGAACTTAAGCCCATGCAAAACCGTTGAGCTGAAAGAAAAGTGTCATCATCAGTGATAGCCAAAACCCAAAGGTGAACGGTGGAAGCTTTGCATGCAGGCATGAAGACCTACTGCATAGAAACCCAGTGTAAACGCTTGAAGGGATTGATTTGGCGGGAAGGGTATCCAATTCATGAAAGCAACCAACCAAACATTGATGCATCAAATGCATATTTCGATGCAAGATATAGAACGACGTAAACAGTTGCTTGGCTTGACTGATTTAGAGCTAGCGGAACTGGCTTCGATTGGTGGGATTGTGGCGCCGATACTCGACAGTATGGTCGATGAATTTTATGAAAATCAAACCTCAATTCCTGAAATTGCCACTCTGATTGGTGATCTTGATACCTTGAAGCGTTTGCAACGCGCGCAGCACCAGTATTTATTGGACTTATTTTCTGGGCGCTATGACAGCGCTTATGTGAATAACCGTTTACGGATTGGTTTGGTTCATAAGCGCATTGGTGTAGAGCCTAAGTTGTATCTCTCTGCGGTACATACCCTAAAGACTATGTTGTTCCGCTTAATTCAGCGTACCTTTAATGATACGGAACAGTATCAGCGGATTTTAACACCTTGGAAAAGCTCTTTATGTTCGACACTACATTGGTGGTGGAAACCTATGTATGGAGTTTGATTAATGAGGTGAAGATCTCCCGTGAAAAAATGGAACAGTATGCGCATGCGCTAGAGTTTCGTGCACAAGAAATGGAAGAACTTTCACAGCGCGATCCATTAACAGGACTCTTAAATGTCCGGCATTTATCGACCTTATTGACCAGTATTTTATATACCGCACAGTGTAATCATGAACCTGTAACAGTAGTGTTTATTGATATCAATGATTTTAAAAAGATCAATGATGAACAAGGTCATCCACGTGGAGATCAGGTACTACAAACGGTTGCTGCGGCCATAAAGTCGGTTGCACGTTTAGATGATCATTGCTTCCGTTATGGCGGAGACGAATTTTGTTTGGTCTTGCCTGGTTGCAGTGAAAAGCATGTGGAAGGGAGTTTTATCCCGCGATTACTTGAAACCGTGGAAGAAATGGAAAGTGGCTTGAGTTTGAGTATTGGGCTGTGCCAAACAGACCATCAGCAAGGCTATGTAGACGCCATGAGCTTGGTACAACAAGCCGATGCAAAAATGTATCAAGAGAAAAAGAATTATAAACGTTTGCAGGAACAACCCATGTCGAAAGAAGCGTGATTCGAGCGTAAAGAACGCCAAAAATAACAATAGATGACTAGCGAAACTTGAGCGAAATGGATCTCCATATTCTTGAAAATAATGTGATAAGTATGCTTATTTCCTGCAAAAAATAAAGCTGAAATAGCAGATGCATCCTGCAAAATCTTGTATAGAATAAAAGCAGTTGATGGGGGATAAGATGCAAGTTTTTCGTTCAAAAAAAGATTGGTGGGTGGTGGCGTTTATTGTTTGTATGAGCGGTTTACTCATTCAATTATTACTCACCATGCAAGCCAAAGGCACGATGCAACAATATCCTGTTCATACCGCGGTGTATATTTTGACGGTATTACTGCTGTGGTGGCCAATATTCAATACACGTTATCAAATTTCCGCTACAGAATTAAACATCCGTAGCATGTTTCTACGTTGGCAGATTCCTTTGCAGGATATCCAACGCATCAGTGCAAGTCAGGATTTGTCTGCGGCACCTGCGCTTTCCATTAAACGGTTAAAAATTGAATATCTTCGAGATGGCAAAACCAAATTTGTCATGGTTTCACCGAAAGATCCGCAAGCTTTTGCTAAAGCGATTGGTGTTCCAATCCAATAAATATAAGAATGCTGAATAAAGGTATGTGAGCATGCCTTTTAAAGACCAGTGAATTATTTAATAATAACCAATTGCCCAAGTTGTGCATCTAGGTGTATTTTAGTTTGTTCGGGATGATTCAAAAAATACACCGCCAAAATAGGCTCAAGCTCGACCCGCATTTTTCGTGCTAAATGTCGTGCGCCATAACGAATATCATGGTTCTGATAAAAATGTGCTTTGGCTGCATCTGTGAGTTTGATACTGCGTTTTTGATGTTGTAGGCGTTGATTAAGTTTTTCCAGTTCAATCTCCACCAAACGGGGCAAGGCATCATCTTGAACGGGTTGATATTGCAATACACGATCAATACGGTTAATAAATTCAGGGTCGAATTTACGTTGCATGACTTTTTCAATAATGCTGCTGACCGGCACGCGCTTGAGACAAACCTTTTGTATTTTTTCGGGCAAAAAATTTAACTTATCTAGATATTGCTGTGCCGCTTGTGCACCGACATTGCTGGTCATAAAGATCATACAATTACGAAAGTCGATGGTTTTTGTACCTGAGGTTAGGGTTAATTTTCCGCTATCTAGCACATTCATTAAGCCGCGAAGCACTTCGGTTGACGCTTTTTCCAGTTCATCAAAAAGCACGATGCCCGGACGGGTATGACTACCTGCAATGGCAACTTCATCAAATAAACTATGGCCTTCTTTAGAACCGACATAGCCCGGAGGCGCACCAGTAATGGCAGCCGCATAATGTTCCTGTGCGAGCGTGTTCATATCAATACGGCAAAAGGCATCAGGTCGGCCATAAATCACTTCACTGATTAAACGTACAGTTTCGGTTTTACCAACACCTGTCGGTCCAAGCATTAAAGTTACACAGAGCGGTCGTTCAGGACTGGAAAAATCAGCCTTGACCACATGCAGCATTTTTTCAATTTCGTCTAATGCTGCTTCTTGTCCAATGATCCGTTGCTTTAAGCGTTGCATAACGTCATGCGGTTCAAAATGAAAACGCGGCTTACCCATCAAACGGTTTTTTTCAGCAGTGCTCTGCGTCGAAGTTGTCGGGTGTACGACATGGATGGCGGGATTGGCGTTCGTCATGCATCATGTTCCTAAAGCGTGATGTTTTGAGCATAGCAAATTTAGAATTTTGCATTAATAGCTTTTAGCAATCAGATCATTGCTATGAGCAACAATAAATTTGCGGGATTGCTTGAAAATGCAGGTAAAAGCATCACATCATGTCAAAGAGCAATATCGAAGACGGAACAAGGCAAAAGTGAACGAAAACGCACGCGAACATATTGAAAAAATTCTTGCCAATATGACGACTCTACCCGGTGTTTACCGCATGCTGGGTAAAGACGGTGAGTTGCTGTACGTGGGTAAAGCAAAGAATTTAAAAAATCGTGTGTCGAGTTATTTTGTGAAAACCATTGAGCATCCCAAGACACAGGCTTTGGTTGCCCGTATTTATGATATTGAAAGTTTGGTGGTGCGTTCTGAAACGGAAGCCCTATTGCTCGAACAAAACCTGATTAAGTTGCATCGTCCGCCGTATAACATCATGCTGCGTGATGATAAGTCTTATGTTTATATTTTTATCTCTGCCGATAAACCCTATCCACGAATTGCCGCAGGACGTGGGAAAGGTAAGCATCAAGCTGGTAAGTTTTTTGGGCCTTATCCGAGTGCTTATAACGCGCGTGATACTTTGGTGGTGCTGCAAAAACTGTTTAATGTGCGTCAGTGTGAAAATAGCTATTTTTCGCAGCGCAAACGACCATGCTTGCAATACCAAATTAAACGCTGTTCCGCGCCTTGTGTGGGTTTGATCTCACCCGAAGATTACAAAGAAGATGTCAATAACTCGATTCGGTTTTTACAAGGCGACACTAAAGAGCTTAATCAAGAGCTGATTGGGAAAATGGAAGCTGCGGCCGAAGCACTCGAGTTTGAAAAGGCGGTGTTTTATCGTGATCGTATGGCGCTGCTGCGTGATGTGCAAACTCAGCAAGCGATTTATAAAGTCAAAGGTGAGGCTGATATCATTGCCATTGCTTATCAAGCCGGTGTGACCTGTGTGCAAATCATGCATGTGCGCAATGGCAAAATGCTCGGCGGAAAGAGTTATTTCCCTGATATGCAGGGTGATGATCTAGGTCAAATGCTCTCGGACTTCATTGCCAATTTCTACTTTCAAGTTGCAGATGAGATTCCAACTGAACTCATCATCAATGTCGATATTCCAGATCGCAAAGACATGGAAGATGCACTACATCAGCACTTTGATAAAAAAATTCAAATCAAACATAAAGTGCGAGAAACTCGTGCCGAATGGCAAGAGCTTGCACAAATGAATGTGCAGCATGCGATTAAAGGTAGACTGGCTGATCATTTTGAATTGAATGAACGTTTTCATCAGTTAGAACAAGTGGTAGGGCGACCAATTGACAGTATTGAGTGTTTTGATATTTCTCATACCATGGGCGAGGCAACCATCGCGTCTTGTGTGGTCTTTGATGCTGGAGGTGCAAGAAAGCGCGACTATCGCCAATTTTCCATCAATGACATCACCGAAGGCGATGATTATGCTGCCATGCGTCAAGCGCTGACCCGCCGCTATAAAAAGCATATGCTGCCCGATTTGCTATTAATTGACGGGGGTAAAGGTCAATTACACATGGCGATGGAAGTCATGCAAGAACTCGAGCTTGACGCCTTTATGGTCGGGGTGTCCAAAGGTGAGGGGCGTAAACCAGGTTTGGAAACTTTGCACTTTACCGATGGTGAAAAAATTCAATTGCCCGAAGACCATAAAGCCCTGCATTTGATTCAACAGGTTCGTGATGAAGCCCACCGATTTGCCATTACCAAACACCGAGCGAAACGAGATAAAAAGCGCGGCTCATCGGTACTTGAGGTGATTCCGGGCTTAGGGCCAAAACGTCGTCGGGATCTGTTGACCCATTTTGGTGGCATTCAGGGGGTACTCAAAGCTTCTGAAAATGATTTAAAACTAGTGCCGGGCTTAGGCGATGTGATGGCACGTACCATTTATAAAATTCTGCATGAATAGCGCGAACTAAGCCCAATCGATGACGCATCAAGTCTGAATTTGCCAAAATGCTCATTGACGCATGAGTCACTGATCATTCACATCATTTGATTTTTATACAATGATATAAAAATCAAAAATATGATCAGGGATGATGATGTCACTCGCACAGTTGTATCAACATATTGAACACAATGAATGGGTTGAGATTCCAGAAGGATGGTTGCAAGGACGTACGATCTATGGCGGCTTAGTGGCTGGCATGATGATGCACAAAGCCGTTGCCATCATTGCAGATCCGCAGCGACGTTTACTCAGTTGTAATGTGACCTTTGTTGGGCCAGTACAATTGGCGCCCGTGCGTTTAAGTGCGGAAATTTTAAGACAGGGCAAATCCGTCACCACCATTGAAGTTCGACTTTGGCAAGATGATGCCGTACAAAGCATTTTATTGGCGAGCTTTGGTGTTCCACGTGAATCAAGCATTGCCGTCAATCAGGAGCGTCAAGCACCCAATTTTCCTGAAGTGAGCAGCTTAAAGATTGCCGAACATCATCCACTTGCACCACAGTGCTTTCAGCAAATGGATTTGGCCTGGGTAGATGGGCAGTATCCGTGTACTGCAAGCAAAAAGCCTGACTTTAGTGGTTGGATGCGTTTTAATCCAGAACGCCACGATAATCGTAAGATGACTGTTGCTGACCTAATGGTCTCGATGGATATGTGGCCGCCCGGCGTGCTGCCTATGTACAAAACCATGGCGCCTGCGAGTTCTTTAACATGGACATTGACCTATGTGCATCCCTTGCAATCAAGCTTGCGTAATTGGTTTAAATATAAAGTATTTACCGACTATGCCGCGGATGGCTACGCCACGGAATATGCGCATTTATGGGATGAAAATAACCAGTTGATAGCGATTGCGCGACAGACTGTTACGGTGTTTGCCTAGTGACACTGCGGGGCATTTCGTATAAAGTGAGTGCAACTAACGATGGATAAATCCTCAAATTATTTTGCATTTTCATCGTGCATGAGGGGAAAACTGGGGTGTCTATGACAACAGGTCGAATCCTGAATATTCCTAATATTTTAACATTGGCACGAATTGCTTTAATTCCTGTGTTTTTGTTGGTGGCGTACTGGCCACCTGCAATGGGCGTGGGTGAGCATGCTGCAAGCATGTCACGTCATATATTGCTGACTGCTATTTTTGTGATCGCAGCTGTCACTGACTGGTTTGATGGCTACCTTGCGAGAAGTTTAAATCAGACTTCAGCATTTGGACGTTTTCTCGATCCTGTAGCAGATAAGCTGATGGTCGCAACTGCGTTGATCGTCTTGGTGCAATGGCAACCGACCATTTCGATGGCCTTTGCAGCGATTGTGATTATTTCACGTGAAATTACAGTGTCTGCGCTACGTGAGTGGATGGCTGAATTAGGCGCACGTACCAGTGTTGCGGTTTCAACCGTTGGTAAATATAAAACAGCATTCCAGATGATTGCGATTTCAGTGTTCTTGCTGAATTGGCAACCCCTAGAAATGTTGGCGTATGGATTGCTCTATACAGCCGTGGTTTTAACGCTATGGTCGATGTTTATATATTTGAAAGCCGCATGGCCGTATTTAAAACAACCTTGATTTAAAAGTAAGTTATTAAAAGCTCCGTTATCGGGGCTTTTTTATTGCCGAGCTTTTAGAAAAAATTGAGGGTTTGTCTAGTTTGAACAGCGCTTCATTTGATTAGAGCTTGACGTTAAATGTGAGACGTTGGCGCAAATTTTGGATAAAAAAATTCCCAGATTTTGGGGGAAATCTGGGAAGGAAAATCGGGGTTACTTATCGCTATTATGGAAGATGTTTCCATCTCCTTGATTGCTATTATAGGAAAGCAGATTTAGAAATACATGGAGTTTATTGTAGTGTAATGTTGTGTTTTATTGAGAAATGTATCACAAATTTACATTAAGAATTTTTGATACAAATTGACCAATAACTTTGGTAGGTTTTGTTTGGATTTAAACGATAAAAATCGATATATGTAATGGAAAAAATACAATTAACATTATTTAAATAATAAGTTCATTTATTTAAGTTTAAATAAAATTGATCAATGGATAAAAGATTTTCCAGCAATGATGAAGATCATTTCTGAATGAAAGCTTACACAGACGTCATCTTGGTTTTGCGAAAATAGCAGTGCTCCGAAGCAAAAAAAGAGTCCTTTCAGACTTTATTTTGAAATTACGCGCTTCGCTTGTGTTGCGTAATTTTTAGAGCAATAAAAAAGAATCCCCAAGATTGGAGATTCTTTTCAATTAAAGCCTACGCACAGCATAGCTGCTTGTTTTGCGGCGTGGCGGAGCAGTGCTCCTGAGTACAAAAAAGGAGTCCCATTGGACTCCTTCATGACATTTGAAGCTACGCGCTTCGCTTGTCTTGCGTAATTTTTAGAGCAGCGCTCTAAAAATTACTCAGGCTTCAGCCCTTCGGCTTTTTCTAAAGATTCATCATTGCTGAAGAATTTTTCACGTTGCTCTTCAAGGAACTTTTTCGCGTCAGCTTCAAACACGTTTAAACGTTTTTCATTGATCAACGTCGTTTGGTGTTTTAGCCATTCTTGCCAAGCTTGTTTAGATACCGTATCAAACAATTCTTGTCCCTTTGCACCGGGGAATGGTGCAAAGTCTAAACCTTCCATTTCAGCCTGATATTTACGGCAAAAAACTTGTCGAGACATATCAATACTCCATTTAACTTGAAAAAGTTATGCGTAAAGTTTTTCTAAACGTGCATGCGCGCGTTCAATTGCTGCTTCAACTTGAGCAGGTGCAGTACCACCAATGTGGTTACGTGCATTGACAGATGCTTCGAGTGTTAAAGCTTTTTCGAAGACATCGGCCTGAATCAAGTCAGAGAACTGTTGAAGTTGCTCAAGGGTTAATTCTGAAAGGTCTTTGCCTTCTTGAACACCGAGAGCAACTGCTTTACCCACAATCTCATGTGCATCACGGAATGCTACGCCATTTTTAACGAGGTAGTCGGCAAGGTCAGTTGCAGTTGAGAAGCCACGCAGCGCTGCTTCACGCATGATGTCAATGTTTGGTACTAGTGCAGGAATCATGTCGGCAAATGCCATGAGTGAGCCACGAACAGTATCAATTGCATCGAATAGTGGTTCTTTATCTTCCTGGTTGTCTTTGTTGTATGCCAATGGTTGACCTTTCATCAGGGTCAATAGGCTCATCAAATCACCATATACACGGCCAGTTTTACCACGGATCAACTCAGGAACGTCTGGGTTTTTCTTTTGCGGCATGATTGAAGAGCCAGTGCAGAAACGGTCAGGAATGTTCACAAATTTGAACTGAGCCGATGTCCAAAGAATCATTTCTTCTGACATACGTGATAAATGCATCATGATGAGTGATGCCGCAGCATTGAATTCAATACCGAAGTCACGGTCAGACACAGCATCTAAAGAGTTTTCTGCAACGGCTTCAAAACCTAGTAATTCTGCAGTGAATGCGCGGTCGATCGGGTAGGTTGTTCCAGCAAGTGCAGCAGAACCTAAAGGCATGCGGTTGGTACGTTTACGGCAGTCAATTAAACGCTCTGAGTCACGAACCAACATTTCAAACCACGCCATTAGGTGGTGGCCAAAAGTCACTGGCTGTGCAGTTTGTAAATGCGTGAAGCCCGGCATGATGGTATTGGTATTTTTCGCCGCTAAGCCTAGGATGCCTTTTTGTAATTTTTTCAATAATTCTAAAATCGCATCGATTTCGTCGCGAACATACAGACGGATATCGGTTGCAACTTGGTCATTACGGCTACGACCGGTGTGTAGTTTTTTACCTGTAATACCGATACGTTGAGTCAAGCGTGACTCAATATTCATGTGCACATCTTCTAGGTCAATGCGCCATTCGAAGTTACCCGCTTCAATTTCTGCTTTAATGGTGTTTAAGCCATTAATAATATCGTCACGCTCTTGTTCAGTTAGAACGCCAACTTTTGCAAGCATGGTTGCATGTGCAATTGAACCTGCAATATCTTGTTTATAAAAGCGTTGGTCAAACTGTACAGATGCTGTAAATTCAGCAACAAAAGCGTCAGTAGCTTCGGAAAAACGACCGCCCCACATGCCTGAAGTTTGGGCTTGTGACGGATTTGAGGAATTAGAAGATGTGGTCATGTCGGCTCAATAAGATAAAAAGCATAGAACTGAGCAAGAGTATAGCAAATTCGAACCCAGTTGCCGAAGGGCAAGTTGATCAAACTTTTAGACAGGGTTTAGGTCTATGACAATTTCTGTATTTTCAGGAAAAATGGGCCGTTGGCACTATCTGTGGGAGCTGTTTCTTGCGGGCAATATTGTGGCTTTGGTTTTGGTCTTGGCCCAAGCTCAATCGTGGCAAGCCTTAAGTGTTTCCAGTGTCATGCAGCATGTGTTGTTTATTAACTGGATATTATTGGCATTTGCAGCATTTTCAGAGCTTTTGCAGAGCAAGACGCGTGGTTTAAGCATGAAAATGCTCATGTTTAGCGGGTTTGTTTTATTGCAAGCTTTGGTGTTATTCACCACCATAACTTTAAATGTTTTGATCTATTTTGGTGAAAATTTCAGTTTAGCTGGTTTGAGTGCAGACGTTTTAACTGCTGGTGTGGTTTTAAATCTGAGCTATGGGGTATTACTTGGGGCATTTTGTTTTCGATATTTATATTTAAGAGAACAGTGGGGTCGACAACATCATAGTGAATTAAACTCACGCATTCAGGCTATGCAAGCTCGGATTCATCCACATTTTTTATTTAATAGCTTAAACAATGTGATTAGCTTGATTGCGATTGACCCAGATAAAGCGGAGCAAATGCTACTGAATTTATCTCGATTATTCCGTGCAAGTTTTCAAGAATTGAAGTTGGTAAGTCTCAAAGATGAGATCGATCTGTGTCAGCGTTATTTGGCCATTGAACAAATGCGTTTAGGTGATCGGCTTAAGGTGGAGTGGAAACTAGAAGGTACTGAACAATACGCTCAAGTACAAATTCCACTATTAACTTTACAACCTTTATTAGAAAATAGTATTTTTCATGGAGTTGAAAAGATTTTGACAAAGAGTACGATAAATATATTGATTGAAATATTACAAAATCAAATTAATATCGTTATTACAAATCCCTATACACAGGATACAATTAAATTACGTCAGGGGAATGGTATTGCCATCGAAAACGTGAAACAGAGACTTGAGGCATATTATGGTCAGCATGTCACTTTTCAAACCTACGCAGGCGAGGGGATGTATACGACTGTGGTGCAATATCAATATAAATAGAAATCTCAGTTGACCAATAAAAATAAATGACGTTAACGAGATAAGGAGGAGAAATGGACATCCTAATCTGTGATGATGAGCCTCTAGCAGTAGAGCGATTGTCACGTTTAGTCACTCAACTTGGACATCAAGTGGTTGCGAAAGCTTCACATGGTCAACAAGCGATTGACTTGGCTCAAAGCCTCGAGCCTGATGTCATCTTACTAGATATACAAATGCCTGAAATGGATGGGTTGACTTGCGCGAAATTGTTGCGTGAATTAGACCCCATGCCCGCTATTATTTTTTGCACTGCATATGATCATCATGCACTTGATGCATTTAAATCGAATGCAGAGGGATATTTACTAAAACCAGTTATGCAACAGGAATTGCAGCAGGTTTTAGATCATTTAACTAAATTAACCCAAGCTCAATTGAGCACGATAAAACAAAAAGAAAATATGGACGAAATTAAAATCAGCCGCCATCAAATCGCGGCAAAGACTTATCGTGGTGTAGAACTGGTCCCTGTGGAAAATATTTATTATTTTCTTGCAGATCAGAAATATGTCACTGTTCGGCATAAAAATGGCAATGTACTTATTGATGAAACGCTGAAGGATTTAGAGCATGAATTTGGTGATCGCTTTATACGCATTCATCGCAATGCCTTGGTGTCTGTGAGCTTTTTAGATGGTTTGGAAGTCGTAAGCTCAGGGCAATATCAGGTGCGTTGTCGAGATTTAGAAGAGCGTTTGGCGGTCAGCCGTCGACATTTACCAAATTTACGTGAGCGAATACAAAAATTATAGGGCAAGGGTCAAAGCACATTGCGAATTAAGCTTGCATTTTCAACTGAGCAAGTTAAGTTTAGAATAATAGCCCTATAGACTGTATTTTAAAATTTATGAATATCCTTAAGATCGCAACTCGACAAAGCCCGCTTGCACTTTGGCAGGCGGAACATATTCGTGCACGCTTAGAAGCACTTCATGCAAATTTGAAAGTTGAGTTGGTGACCTTTGTGACCCAAGGTGACAAGATTCTAGATACCCCTTTAGCCAAAATTGGGGGAAAAGGATTATTTGTAAAAGAATTAGAAGCGGCGTTGTTGGATGGTCGTGCAGACTTGGCAGTTCATTCGATGAAAGATGTGCCAATGGCTTTGCCTGAAGGTTTAAGCTTGGCCGTGATTTGTGAGCGTGAAGACCCATTAGATGCTTTCGTTTCAAATACTTATAACAGTTTTGATGATTTACCCCAGGGTGCGAAGGTGGGGACGTCGAGCTTGCGCCGCAAATGCCAAATTTTAAAACAACGTCCAGACCTTGAAATTATTGATCTGCGTGGCAATGTGGGTACGCGTTTATCTAAACTCGATGCGGGTAACTATGATGCGATTATTTTGGCGAGTGCAGGGCTGAAGCGTTTGGGCTTAGCAGAGCGTATTCGTCATACTCTTGAGCCTGTTGTGAGTTTACCTGCAGTTGGACAAGGTGCATTGGGCCTAGAATGTCGTAGCCAAGATCAAGCTGTATTGGATTTAATTTTGCCCTTAATGCATGCAGAGACCAATTCTTGTGTACGTGCAGAACGTGCTTTTAATGCATATCTAGAAGGTGGCTGCCAAGTACCGATTGCAGGTTATGCAACCTTAGAAAATGGTCAGATTCATTTGGAAGGTCGAGTCGGTAGTGTTGACGGTCAAACCTTGTTGAAAGCACAGCAAGTAGGTCTTCCCGAACAGGCTGAACAGCTCGGTGTCAAATTGGCCCAAGACTTGTTAGCCCAAGGTGCCGGTGAAATTTTAAAGGCACTGTATTAATACATGCTTTTTATCAATACACGTCCGACAGATCGTGCAGCGCAGCTTAGCTTGACGCTGCGCTCTGCGGGTGTTGCTGTGGCTGAGCTTCCATTACTTGAGCTTAAGCCGCGGGCATGGTCAGAAGCATTGGCAGTGTGCTATGCCCAGTTGAGTGCTGCGGATGTATTGGTTGTGGTGAGCCCCTCTGCGGTCACCTTTGGTATGCAAGGTTTGCGTAAGGCAGGCATTTCACTTGAGCAGCTCGAACATATTCAATGGGTTGCAGTTGGTGACGCAACCGCAGCAAAACTGGCTGATTATGGCATTCACAGTGTCGTACCGCAGGTGGAAACCTCGGAGGGAATGCTCACCTTAAGCCATGTAGAACAATTAGAGGCCGGGGCTTGTGTTGCGTTTTGGCGCGGTGAAGGTGGTCGTCAATTTATGATGCAGCAGTTGCTAGCACGTGGCATTCAGGTTCTCAATTTTGTGCTATATGAACGGCATCTACCAGAAGAGACCATCCAAAAAGTAAAAACACTTATTTCTGAACATCAGTTGTCATCTCCATATTGTATGTTGATTACCAGTGAGGCCAGCTGGCTAAATTGGCTTGACTTGATTCAGTCGTATTTATCAGTGCTGAGTCATGCACATATTTTAGTTTTAGGTGTAAGGTTGTTCGAGCTACTTGAGCAAAGTCGTATAACACTGAACAAAGATTTTAAAATTATTCAACTCGAAGATTTAAACGCGACACACATATTGCAGCATGTGCAAGTCGTGCAGGGAAATACATGAAGAAGTTGTTTGTCGTTGTGGTCATTGTCGCCGTACTTTGGTTGGCTAAACTCAGTTTTGATCTATTCCAAGTCAATGCTCAACAAACCGAACTGATGCAACAACAAACTTTATTGCAACAGCGCAATGCAGGTTTGAATGATCAGGTCGTGGCTTTGAAACGCCAGTTGAATGGCACAACGACCGAGATGTCGGCTGCAACGACATCGAATGCTTCGATTGCTGCTGAGGCGACCCATAGTATTGAGCCAATGATGGTTGTGGGCCAGCAACTTGATTTGGTTGAATTTGCCATGCAGCAACAACAATTTGCTGTCGCCTTGGAAAAATTAAACCAATTAGATCAACAATTGGATCAGTTGAGCTTGGCACCTGCACTGCGTATGAGTTTGCATCAGGTGATTCAAAAAGATCGTGAGACCTTAAAGCAATATGTGACAGAGCGTCAGTTGCAATCTGATAAAGTGAAAAATACCCTGCAATCGATCGATCAATTGTTAGAAAAAGAAATATTAAAGCCCTATAGTTCTAAAGAGCAGCAAAAGGGTCTTTCTTTTTGGCAAAAATGGATTCAAGTCGAATCAGTCGAACAACCAAGTCCCGTATTAATGCAGCGTAGCTTGGTATTAAAAGAAATGCAGTTACGTTTAATTTTGGCTCAGCAAGTTTTAAATCAAGGACAATATCCTCAATTTCAACAAGAAATCACTGAAATTATGCAAATTATGCAGCAATTGCCAGATGCTTCATTAAAACCAATACGCCAACGTTTAGAACAATTAAAGGACATTCCGGTTATTTCTGTACCGCTATTAAATACTCGGGCACTCATAGGATAATCGACTATGAAACATATTTTATTGGCCTATTTATTTATTAGCTTATTGGTTGTTGCCATTATTAGTTTGCTGAGTTTTGGACATGGTGCAGGCTATGTCTATTTATACTGGCGTGAATGGCAAGTTCAATCTAATATTTGGTTTTTAGCATTATTGCTGGCACTACTGAGTTTGTTCGTGCAAATGCTTTGGTATGCGGTTAAACGCTATTTAAGTCGAGAACAGCGTAAATCTGAAACAGTCTTTAGTTTTAATAAACTACATCCCTATGAGCAATTGGCTGTCATTTGGCTTTTAAATGCTGCGCAAGATCAAAAAAACTTTATTCAGCAAGCTTTTACTGAGTCTGGATTATTAAAAGGGGTGATCGATGCGCGTTTATATTGGATTCAGCAACAATATGAAACAGCATTAAATGCATTAACTCAGACCAACCCAATGGCTTTTGAGCTTGCAGAATTGCAACGGATTGAAATTTATTTGTCTCAACAACAGGGTGAAAAGGCTTTAACGCATCTCGAATTTTTGAATCAACATGAATTATCGCCATGGTTGCAAAAAGTCAGCACGGCCTATGAGCAGCGTTTAACCACGCTATGGGGCATGTTTGCGTTGCAGTTTCCTTGGTTGTATTTGCGTTCGACACGTTATGGGCACTTAGATGAGCTGACAAAACAAGCTTGGTTGGAGCAACTATTATCTGCATTTGATCAAGCAGATGTCGATGACTTACAGCACCTAAAGCAGCGTTATTTGGATTTGCAAAATCAAATCACAGAGCGTAAATATGTGGTCAAAGTGCTTTGGTTAAAAGTCTTATCTCGTGTGCCAGAGATGAGTCAGGAACATGAGCAATTGGCTATTCATTTACTGGAACAGCAATTTAACAAAGAAGTGTTCTTTTTGTGGTTCCAGCAAAAAATGCTGAAGCAAAACCCTGACTATGTGGCTGTAGAACAGCAGATTCAACGTTGGGAAGAAAAGTATCCTGCGCTGCCTGTTTTTAGTTTTGCAAAATGGAATATTTACCAAGCGACAGCACGTCAAGCTGAAGCAGATGCATTGTTAGAATTATATCCAAATGATGTATTAATGAGTTATTTACGCATCAAGTCAGCCTTAAATCAGCAGGATGACTTGATCAAACAATTAAATTTAATATTTGAAAATAATGCCAATTTTATGGAAATTCGAATATAAGGACATTATATGCAAGAAGATTTAGCTCAATATTCATTGGTTCATACTCAACACGTCGCTTGGGGGGATATGGATGCTTTTGGTCATGTAAATAACGTGCATTATTATCGTTATATGGAAAGTGCGCGGATTGGTTATTTAGATCAGTTGGATATATTTAATCAGTCTGTGATTACGGTTGTGGCTTCAAGCCAATGTAAATATTTAAGCCCCGTGGTTTATCCTGATATTTTAAAAGTGGCAACGCGCGTTGAAGAATTAAGAAATAGTGCATTTCGTATGAGTTATATATTATGGAGTGAAAAGCAACAAAAAATCGTTGCAACAGGCGATGCAGTTATTGTGTGCGTGGATAAAACTACCCTACAAAAAACTTCAATTCCAGAAAGTATAAAGACTTTGTACACGACAAAAAAAGATAACTCATTGAAATAATGGCATAATACTTGTTTTCTGACGACGAATATGATGACACATTTCAATGAGTTACATCTCATCTTAAACAAATATCTAAAGTGGAACAA